>JBEHWK010000072.1:0-17622 GCA_040217795.1 Clostridiaceae bacterium | reverse complement strand
ATAACATGGGCGCATAGCTCAGCTGGGAGAGCATCTGCCTTACAAGCAGAGGGTCACAGGTTCGATCCCTGTTGTGCCCACCAATTAAATATGGCTCAGTAGCTCAGTTGGTTAGAGTGCCGGCCTGTCACGCCGGAGGTCGAGGGTTCGAGCCCCTTCTGAGTCGCCAGTAAAAAGCTTTAGTTTAAAACTAAAGCTTTTTTTTTTTTGCATTTTTTATGGGCAAAGCCGAAGAATTTTCTTCGGCTTTACCTGTTCTTTAATAGATTAAGTTTTACACGGATATCATCTCCGTAAAATTTAAATAACCTGAAGTTTCCTATTAATCTTGAACTGATTCTCTCTGTATAACTCTTTGCTAAATCAATAAGGGAAAGGTTTGTTGATATTAGCATTTTTTTGTTTTTTAACAACTTTGCATTTAATAGGTTGAATATTTCTGTTACAGTAAATTCAGTTATTTGTTCAGCACCCAAATCATCTATTATAAGCAGATCACAATTAATTAAAAGATCTTCTAAGCTGCGGTTATTTTCAAACTTGATCTCCCTGAAATTTTTAATGAGTTCATCTGAGGTCCTGTATAAAACCAGCATACCCTGATCCAACAGATCCTTAGCGATTGAATCAGATAAAAATGTTTTTCCAGTACCAGGACCTCCATAAAACAGGAGATTCTCATTATGCGTTTTAAATTTAGGAATATATTCTTTTAAAATATATTGATATATATTTTCTATATTTTTTCTTGGAGAATATTTTTCAGAATCTGATTTATGTGTGGAGTAGAGAGATATATCCCAATTATCAAAGTTATTTTTTTTAACAGCCTCAGATAAATGAGAATTTTTATAATATATATCAATCAGTTTTTTATTATAGCATTGACAGGGATGCACTCCTATATATCCTGTATCTTTACATTTGCTGCATCTATAGCGGATATTAAGATAATCCTGAGGATACCCTTTTGAAACTAACAATTCATATTTTTTTGCTCTCAGATCCATAATCTTATTTTTAATTTCTGAAACTAAAGCCTCAGAATCAGGGGACTTTAAAATATTTCTGGATAAATTCAAGGATTGTCTGCCAATTTCCTGATCTAATTGAATTATTTCAGGATAGAGTTCCTGTATTTCTTTTTTTCTTGCTTGTAAAGCCCTTGCCTCTTCTTCCCGTATTTGCTCATAGAGGCTAAGAACCTCGGATTTGTAACCTTTAATCATCATTATCCCATCCTAATAGTTTTTTTTCTAAGGAATCATAATCATAGCTTCTTCCCTGAAAATTATCAAACTTGAGTTTTGGTTTTTCTTTATCTACTATCTTAATGCTATTTTTAGCATTTTTTGATTTGTAAGCAGCATCTTTCTCATCAATATCATTGATTGTTTTGAGGTTTTGTGCATTCCATTTAGTCAGTATGCCGTCAATGTACTTAAAGTCTGCACGGTTTAATCTTTGAAAACATATGTCACATGCTTTGTATATTACATCCAGGGAAAAATTATATTTAGAAATCCATTTATCCAGGAGATCTTCCTGAGGTTTCATAATCTCAGTGTTTTTAATACCTAAATACGAAAGGATGTTTTTAATTTTAACCCACTTCTCTTCAGACTTTTTAATGTAATTTTGAGCATCCTCAATAGTTTTTATATTGTTGTCATTCCAGGATAAAGCAACTTTTTCGATATATCTGGAATCCCTTTTTCCTTTGGAAGCACAATATTCAATCAGTAAAAGTATCAATTCGGATGAAAACCCCAGGTCTGTTTGCCAGCTTAAGAAAGTAGACATTTCTTTAGGTGAAAGGGGTCTTGAAATAAGCCTTTCTATATCCTTTAACATATCTTTGGTTGAGTTAGTGTTTAAAGCGTCCAAGAGGCTTACTGAACTCGATGCCTCTTCAGTTTCCTCTGAGAAATTAGTGAATTCTATGTTATAGTTATTCATTTTATCTATAGGAATAAGCTTTAACAGGCCTTCATCCTGCCAATAATAAATAGCATTCATAACATCAGACTCCAATAGATTAAGTTTAGTAGAAATAATTGAAGAACTTACGCCAGGTTCTCCTGATAAAATATATTTGAGCATTAGAATATAGACTTTAACAAATTCACCTCTGGCCCTTGGCATATATTTTTCAATAAAAATATTGCTGAGGGGAGTAAAAGACAAGGGCGAGTTTTTTAACATAAATGTACTCATAGTTTTTCTACCTCTCACTATACTCCATAAAATTAATTATTTCCTATTATGAAGTATAAGTATTTCTAAGTGTAAAGATATTATAGCAAAGAGAAGTGATTAATACAATTTTCTATTTGCGGCGTAATATATGATTCCAACTGCATCATGATATGTATAGGGGATAACTATAAACATTGTGTATATTATTTTGAAATGCGGGTATAGTAAGATTATCTGCAAAAATAATCATAATGAGGATAAATAATGAAACGTATATTAATAAAGTCAAATAATCCAGTAAATGCTGAAAATCATATGTTTAATATTAGAAAAAATAAGTTAAGGATATTATTGATTTGGATGATATTATCCATTGCTGTGTTAATAAAAGTCATGTATGAGGAGGAAAGAAATTATGCTGTTTATATTAATGATAGGTTTATTGCATATTTTCATGGAAAGTCAGAAGCTAAAAAACAGTATAGGAGCACATTGGAATATCTGTCGCAGCAATATAAGAATGTTGATGTAAAAAAGGCAAGGATACAATTTAAGAGCATTAAGGAGAAAAACATAAGTTTATCCAGGGAATCAGATATTAAAGAAAATATATTTAAAAGTCTGGAAGGAAGTGTATCAGCTAAAAAGTTATATATAGGATCCAATGAAATCGGATATGTTTCTTCTGGAAAAGAAAAAGACCGTATATTGGAACTTCTTTCAGATATGTATATAAAGTATATTAATGTTGACAGAAACAAGATTCAAAGGATAGATATTTCCGGAGAAATAAATTTAAAGGATATGATTGCAGATATATCTCAAATTGAATCTGATGAAACTTTAGCAGAAAAAATATATTTACTTGATAAAAACAGCAGGAAACCCCTTGTAAGGGTTAGTTTAGTTATAAAAGACTTATTTAAGGAAGAGATAAGTCCATCAACAAATATTATACAAACTAAAGACTTATATTGGGGAGAAAGCAGGATGGTTCAAGGTAAGGAGGGCGAAAAGGAAGTATTAAAATCATGTGTATATGAAAATGGGAAAATAATCAGTGAAGAAAAGGTTTCTGAAAAGGTAATCAGTAAACCAATTGACAACATAATATATACGGGAATAAAAGATCCTGTTTCAAATCAAGTGGCTTTTTTAGATTATCCAAGCAGAGGTGGAATAACTTCGAGTTTTGGTTACAGGTGGGGAAAAACCCATCATGGCTTAGACATTGCAGGGAAGATTGGAGATCCTATCAGCGCAGCATTTGAAGGTAGAGTTGCATATACAGGATATAATGATGTATATGGAAATATGATTATAATTGATCATGGAAAGGGTATCAAAACAGTTTATGGCCATTGCAGCAAAGTGCTTGTTAAAGCAGAACAAAAAGTTAAAAAAGGAGAAGTCATAGGTAAAATAGGAAGTACAGGAAGAAGCACAGGTCCGCATCTGCATTTCGAGTTAAGGATAAATGACCAGGCAGTAAATCCAGTTAAATATTTAATTGAAAAATAAAAAAAGGGAGAAACTTTAATAAAAATAAAAGTTTCTCTTTTGTTTTTAGCTTTTCATTTTGTGCTGAATAACTTAGAGAAGTTAATGTATCCTTCCCCGCTTAAGTTTTTATAATGATCAAGAGGTTCGCAGGAGAGCAGCAATATTGAAAGCAGATCTCTAAAACTTATGCCGGGAGAAGCTTCAATTATGAGAGAGCAGATACCAGCTATATATGCACAGGAGCAGGATGTTCCGCTGAAAGTTTCATAAGATTTTTCCAGCTTAGGGGGGTAAATTTTAACACCATTCTTTTCTGGAATAAAGGATGTATTTGAATTTAGAGATACTATATTTTTTGCCGCAGCAGAGATATCAGGTTTTCTTGAAGTTTTAAGAAGTCCGCAGGATGAATAAACAAAGGGTTTTAAATCGTCAGTGGTATCCAGGCCTCCTACTGATATGCAATTCTTTAAGGTACCTATACCTGAAATAATTAAAGATTCATTTTTTAAACTTCCTGATGGAACAATGGGGATTATGTTATTACTTATAAGATTATTGAAAGTTTCAGAGAACAGATTTATAATATCTGCGCTGGTTCCCAAGTATTCAAAAGGCATGCAGAGTATCGATATATTAGTTTTATCTTTTGTGTTGAGAATTAAGTCAATAGAGGTAAGAATAGTTGAAACATAAGCTTTCCCAGTTAAGTCAAAAGCTTTATAACAGTAAAGAGAGGCATCAGGTGAGATGCCTTTAAAAGCATTTTTGGAGCAATGGCCGCTGCCGGAGATGATTCCTGAAACCATTGTTCCGTGCCCATTATCATCGTAAGGGTAATTGAAACTGTTTATAAAGTCATAAAACCCTTTTATTCTATTTGAGGGGAATGATAAATCATCATGAGGATATACACCAGAATCTATCACCCCTATAGAGACGCCCTTTCCAGTAAACATCAGTTGTTTTGCGGAAAAAACTATTTTGTTAGCTTTATTAATGGACATGCCTCCGCATAAGTGGCAAAATTCATCAAGAAAAATATACTCTACTTGGGGAAGCTCAGTTAATCTTTGAAGGGTTCTTGTGTCAACTTCAGCAAAAATTAAATTTAACAAAGGCAGTGAACCGATGCAGGTTCCCCTTAAAGAAACTATTTTTTTTTCAGTATCCTTAATAAAATTAGTGCATTTTATGATTACTCTGAATTTAATATATAAATCAAGAGAAAGAATTTTTTTGAAAGAAGGGTCAATTTTGTTTTTTGAAGGAAACATACAGACTCCTTAAAAGTGATCTTATATAGTATATTTAAATTAACTGAATTTAGATACCGGTAATGAGCAAGAAATTAGAATTTTACTACCTGACCTACATCAGTTACATTTACTTTATCATCATCAATTTGAATTAATGAGTTAAGAGTTTCTTCAAAGTTTTCCAGAGAAAGCATAAAGGTTTTATAATGTATAGGCATCATTATAGGACAATCCATCATATCAAACATTCTATAGCTTTCTTCAGGAGAACAATGCATTTTTAAAAATCTATCAGGCTTATAGCAGCCTACAGGCATTAATGCTATATCACAGCTTATTCCCTTATAATTTTCAGTATAAGCTGTATCTCCTGCAAAAAATACACTTTTATTTTTACCATTTATTAAAAAAGAATGGCTTTGAGTTTCTTTTCCTAAATAATATCTTCTTCCATCGTGTTTTGCCGGAATAGACTCTATACTTATGAAATCATCACTGAAAGAACCTTCATGATGTATTACATGAACATTTTTAAATCCAAGAAAATTAAGCTGTTTTTTATAACCTCTTGGAGAAATTACAACGGCATCTTTATTAAGCTGTCTTAATGATGGAAAGTGTAAGTGGTCTGAATGGCCATGAGATAAAAGAATGTAATCAAATTTTAAATCTTTAAGATCCATAGGGATATCAACCTGTCTCTTAAAATAACCTAAATTGCTTGTAAGAACTGGATCAGTAAGGATAAGTTTACCCTCTAGGTTAATGATGGTAGTGGCATGGCCATACCAATAAACAGAATTATGTTCGATAGGTTCATTAAATGAAATTGCATTTTCCTTACCATAGGTTTTGATATTCCTCAAGGTCAAAGAAGTTAAAAATTGAATGTTTTTTAATAAATTCATCTTTATAAATTTAATACCTCCACTTAAAAACTATGACTCCTACAATCATAAGTATTACACCAACAATTTTACTGATTCCAAAGGTTACTTTATCGGTCTCGAACAAACCTAGGTAATCAATAAGAGCAGCAGAGCAAATTTGAGCTATCAGAATAATGCCTATGGCATAGGTAGTACCAAGATTTTTAATACTAAATACTACTGTATAAATAATTATTACACTTAAAACGCCTCCAAGCAAGTATAATTTTTTTAAATTTAAGATATTGTTGAAGCTGCCTTTGCCGAATAAAAGTGTAATGGTCATTGTTATTGCAAGTGCAGAACCTTGTACAAAAGTGTTTGCCTCCCAAAGGCCTATTTTGTCACTTAACCTTGTATTAAAAACTCCCTGCAATGACATAGCAACTCCAGCCAATATTGAAAAAATTATTCCCATATATATCACCTCAGGAGTAGTATTCCGCAAAAAAAAATTAATAATCAAAAAAGACCAGGAATTTTTACAGGTTTCCTTGGTCTTACATGTATAATTTATTCTATATTATTGTTAGACATATATTACTTATGCTGAATAGGATATTTGAGAAAAAAACACATCTTCTATCATATGTTCTGAATACCCTAAGCTTATCCCTATGCTTATAAAGTCTTCCAGCAATGTTTTATAGTGATCTTTTGAGGGAGAAATGATAAGATCATTCAGGTCTATAAAAATATTTAAGAATTGATCGCTTAGGCAGTAATCATTTGGTTTGATTTCAATAGTCGCTAAATCGCAGTACTTTTTATCCAGACCGATATTCAATATACAACTCAAGCTTTTGATATACTTTTGGAGAACATTTTCTCTTACAATTTTTTCTTCTTTAGAGTTTTTCCAAAAGATGAAACATTTAGTTTCATTTGCCAGCTCGCTGATCTTTATATGAAGTGCCAGAAATCTTCTTGCAGTTAACTTGCTTTCACTAAGTTTTTCATCAACTGTAAATCTGCTGTTTACCTCTTGTTGTGCATTAAAAAACTTTTGTAAGTTCATTTTTGTTACTCCCCCGTTTCATTCTTATACGCAAAGATTGGCAAAAAGCTAGATAATGCTGTACGTATTCTGTATGAATAAACTTTTTACCTGCTATATTATTGTACATAATCTTTTCGATATTGAAAAGGACAGGAAAACGAATACACAAAATTTTCAAAAAATTTTTTTTGTAAATAAATAATATTAATGAGTTTTTAATTTGTATGACTTTACAATAACTTCCTTTTTGTTGTTGACTGATTTCCAAATCTCTATCCTGTCTATTTTCCCCATGTCATAAAATTCCTGAATCCTGGCTGAGCTGAAGGCTGCTTCAAATTCGTTTTTCTTCCACTCTTTTTGAGTAATGTTTGTACTTGTTAAAGAAACATTGAGACCAAAAGTTTCAATGCAATTTTTTACACTAAAGCCATGCAGTTTAAGCGTATCATTAATATTTCTTGATAATCTGCTTATGTACCCCTTTTTCTCAACTCTGAGATTTACAGATTTGTTTGGTTCGCTGAAGTTTATTATATCCTTCAATTCCACTTTAAATCTTTTATAGGGTTTTATAATTTTTGTAAGTAGTGTATCTAATTTTTCCATATCCGGATCTTCAACAATTTCTAGTGTTATATGTGGAAGAGGAAAATTTTTATATGATCTGCTTTTTTTTGAAAAGTTTTTTTGAATAGTCTCAATTTGTTTATATGATTCATCATCGAATAATGCAACTAAATAATATTTCATTTTATATCCTCTCTGACTCACTGCTAATTTATTATTTTTATAAATTATAGCATATTTGATTATTACAAAACCAGTATAAAAATTTTCTCTGAAGTTGTATGGATTTTTATAAATTTATGGTAAGGGTATTGGTTGTAATGAAGGCGTTACAAAACAGGAATCAGAAGCAAAAGGTGCAGGGGAAGTTGTGTTTACCGCTGGTACGGTAAGTGGGTTCCCTAGGGAAAGTGACGAAGTCGCTTTTTTTGTTGGAAGTCCCCTAATAATATAGAAGAAAGTCTGCATTAAAAAAGCAGAAAAAAATTATTTAATTATTTCAGCTTTATGTTATAATGAAATCTATGAATGGAATTAAATAATTGATAATAGAAAAAATTATTTAAACAATATGAAAAAAATGGATAGTTATTTTCAATTTGGGAACTTTATTATTATATTATAAATAATTTGGTAAGGGTGAATATATTATGGAAAGATTAGTTATAGATGGGGGCAGTGCCCTGAAGGGTGAGGTTGAAATTAATGGTGCCAAAAATGCTGCGGTTGCCATATTGCCAGCTGCTATACTAGCTAGTGAAGGAAAATGCTTAATAGACAATATACCGGATATTGAAGATGTTCATTGTTTGGAAAGAATCCTTAGAGCATTAGGATGCACTGTAAATAAAATTGACAAAAACACATTAGAGATAGATGCAACAACCATTAAAAGTGTAGATGCCTGCACTGATGATGTAAGAAGAATGAGAGCTTCATACTATTTCATAGGGGCACTTTTAGCCAGATTTAAGGAAGCCAGAGTTGAATTGCCAGGGGGATGTCCTATTGGGGTAAGACCTATTGACCAACATATAAAAGGCTTTGAGGCACTTGGTGCTAAGGTTGCAATAGAGCACGGAGCTGTAAGGGTAAAGGCTGAAAAACTTAAAGGCGCCAATATATTTTTTGATGTAGTAAGTGTAGGAGCAACTATCAATATAATGATTGCAGCAACATTAGCTGAAGGAACCACTATACTTGAGAATGTAGCTAAAGAACCACATGTTGTAGATGTGGCAAACTTTTTGAATTCAATGGGAGCAGATGTTAAGGGTGCGGGAACAGATGTCATAAGAATAAAAGGTGTAGATTCTTTAAAAGGATGCAATTACAGCGTTATACCAGATCAGATTGAGGCTGGTACTTTTATGATAGCAGCAGCTGCTACATCAGGAGATGTGATGGTGAAAAATGTAATACCCAAGCATTTGGAATCAATATCTGCGAAGCTTATTGAAATGGGTGCAAAAGTTGAAGAGGGGGATGACTCAGTAAGGGTTTATGTTGATGGGCCTTTAAAGGGAGTAAACATAAAAACTGCTCCTTATCCAGGATTCCCTACTGATATACAACAGCCTATGTCAACTTTATTGAGTACTGTTTCAGGAAGAAGTATAATTACTGAATCAATATGGGAGAGCAGACATAAACACATAGACGAGCTTAAAAAGATGGGAGCCAACATAAAGGTTGAAGGAAGAACTGCAATTATTGATGGAGTCAATAAATTAACTGGAGCTGTTATTAAGGCTACAGACCTTAGAGCTGGAGCTGCAATGGTAATAGCTGGAATTATTGCAGAAGGAAGAACAGAGATTTTCAGCATAGAGCATATTGACAGAGGATATCCTCATATTGAAGAAAAGTTCAAAGCATTAGGAGCAAAGATAACCAGAATAGAAACTGAATAAAATTGGGGGAACAACAGATGATTTTTTGTTCGCTATACAGCGGAAGCAGTGGGAATTCAATTTTTATTGGTTCAGACAACGCAAAAATTTTGGTGGATGCAGGCCTTCCAGGTAAACGGATCAATGAAGCTCTTGAAGCAATAGGACAAAATCCAAGTGAATTAGATGCAATATTTATAACTCATGAGCATATAGACCATATAAAGGGTGTGGGGGTAGTTTCAAGAAAGTATGATATACCTATCTATGCAAATGATTCTACTTGGTGTGCAATGGAATCATCCTTGGGAAAAATCAAGGGGCACAACATAAGGATGATGGACAAGCGAACTACTGTAGAAATAAAGGATATGAGCATTAAGTCCTTTAATATACCCCACGATGCTGCAGGACCTGTAGGATACACTGTTTTCTCAAAGGGCAAGCAGGTAAGTGTGGCAACAGATTTCGGTACTTTTACAGAAGAAATCAAAGACAACATAAAAGATTCCGAAGTAGTGCTTCTGGAGAGTAATCATGATGTTGAGATGCTGAAGTATGGGCCTTATCCCTATGTTTTGAAAAGAAGAATTTTAAGTGAAATTGGACATTTATCCAATGAAGACTGTGGAAGGGCTATAGTGGATTTATTTTATAAAGGAAAACTTAAGAATCTGTTTTTGGGGCACTTAAGCAATACAAATAATCATCCGGACTTAGCATATCAAACAGTTATCAATGTGTTGAATGAGAATAGTATAAGACCTGGAATAGATATTTCTGTAGCTGTTGCTTCAAGAAGTCAGCCAAGCAACTACATACAATTCTGATTAGGAGAGATACTATATGAAGGATATAATATTAGCATGTGAAGAGCATCTGGATGAAGCTTTGGACGAATTTGTGGAAAAGAATGAGACATTTCCTATATTAGAAAGAGTCAATGGGGGAGTCTGCAGTTTTTGTGAAAAAGAGGCAGAATATTCATTGAAAGAAATAAGCTCAAGTCAATGAGATTTGTAAGCTATTGTATAAATTTTTATTAAATTAAGTAAAGTAAGAGGAGAAGAAAATATGAGTCTTTATAAGCAGTGGACCGATATGGTTGTAGAATATGTAAAAACAAAAGGTGAAGAAGCTTTTTGGGAAGAGTACAGTGAAGTTGAAACTAGAATTTATAAAAAGATACTGTCTAACCATAATGAGGTGCTAACAACAAGCATCAAGGATCTGGCTGATGAGGTTGACGCTGGTATAGAATTTGTAATGGGATTTGTAGATGGAATAAACGACAGTTTAAAAGCTCCTTTTGATTTAGAAAGCATAAAGGCAGAGGATGAATTATCTTTTGATGTAGATTATGAAAATCTATATTATAATATGCTTGATGCAAAAGCAGAATATCTATATGAGTTACCTCAGTGGGATGGAATATTCTCAACTGAAAAAAGAAAAGAGATTTCAAAAAGATACAAGGACTCTAAAACTGTGAGAAATGAAAATAAAATAGGCAGAAATGATCCTTGTCCTTGCGGAAGCGGAAAAAAATATAAGAAATGCTGCGGAGCAGGAAAGTAGCAGGCATTTCTGTTTTACAAAATACATATAGAGAGAAACCCCGTCGGCTGGCACTGAAAAAGTGTCTTGGCAATAGGCGGGTTTCTTTTTTTAATATATAGAAAATTATAATTTTTTATTGATATAATAGTGATTAATAGTATTTAAGGAGGTAACTAACATGGATGCGAATCGTAAGTTTGTTAATGACAAAAGAATAGAGAGAACTATTGAAGCTCTGCGTAAAAATAATATGAATGGATATTTATTGAATTCCAGAGAAGAACTTATAAGTAAAATTGAAGAACTTGTGAAAGAAGATTCAAGAGTAACCTGTGGGGGATCTGTAAGTCTTTTTGAAGTTGGAATAATAGATCATCTGAGGAGCGGAAGATATGATTTTCTCGACAGGTATAAAGAAGGGTTAAGCGGTGAGGAATTAAGGGAAATATACAGGCAGGCTTTCTTATGTGATGCTTATTTTGTAAGCTCAAATGCAATTACTGAAGCAGGAGAAATATATAATGTAGACGGCAACGGAAACAGGGTTGCAGCTATATTATATGGGCCTGAAAAAGTTATTATCATAGCAGGAACAAATAAGATAGTGAAAGATTTAGATGAAGCTATAAAAAGAACCAAAGAAATTTCTGCACCTGCCAATGCAAAAAGGCTAAACAGAGCTACACCGTGCACAGAATCAGGACGTTGCATGGATTGCAAGTCCCCGGAAAGAATCTGCAGGGAATATACTTTTATAAGAAGTCAGGGGAATAAGGACAGGATACATGTTTTATTCTTAAATGAAGAAATAGGCTATTAATTTAAAAAAAGATTTGACAAAGAAATGTAAATATGCAATAATACATATAAATCATATAATGTTAATATGAATTGGTTTTGAAAAATCATATTAATCTCTTATCGAGAGTGGTGGAGGGACTGGCCCTATGAAGCCCGGCAACCAGCTTAGGGGATATTTAACCTATGCATTGGTGCTAATTCCTGCAGTTACAATTAACTGGCAGATGAGGATAGATTTCTGTAAGTGCATTTTAAATGCCGGAGTTTATTCTCCGGCATTTTTTATCATATAGGGAAGTGTGTTCTTTTTATCTGTAAATGAGCAGATTATCCTCAAAACCTGTAAACCAGCATTAAATCTATATATTGTTAAAAATATATATTTTTATATTTTTATATTTAAGGAGGCATTTATATGTGCGAAGAAGGTTGTATAAAATTCGAGACAATTGCAGTTCATGGAAGCAAAGGGTTTGATCCTCTGACAGGGGCTATCAGCTTTCCTATATATCAATCAGCTACGTTCAGACATGGAGGATTAAATGAAAGTACCGGATATGATTATTCAAGATTGCAGAATCCTACAAGGGAAGAAGTTGAGAATACAGTTGCTAAGCTTGAAGGAGCCAAGTGGGGAATAGGCTTTTCTACTGGTGTAGCAGCAATAACTGCTGTAATTAATTTATTTAAAGCTGGAGATCATATTTTAGTATCTGATGATTTATATGGCGGAACCTTCAGGCTTTTCAGGGAAATTTATCAGCCATACGGAATACAGCATACCTTCATTGATTCTACGGACTTAAATGAAGTTAGAAAAAACATAAAAGAAAATACTAAGGCTATATTTATTGAAACCCCATCAAATCCTATGATGAAAGTTACAGACATAAAGACAGTTTCAGAAATTGCAAAGGAAAAAGGTCTTAAGGTAATTATAGATAATACATTTCTGACACCATATTTTCAAAAGCCATTGACTTTAGGAGCAGATATTGTAGTTCACAGTGGTACTAAGTTTTTGGGGGGGCATAATGATACTCTTGCAGGATTTGTTGTGACTGATGAAGATGAAATAAATGAGAAGATAAGATTCTATGAGAAATCAACAGGTGCAGTTCTGGCACCATTTGATGCCTGGCTTATACTAAGAGGAATTAAGACTCTGCCTTTAAGAATGGGAAAAAGTCAGGAAAATGCAATTAAGGTAGCAGAATTTTTAAAAGGACATCCAAAGGTTCAGGAAGTTTTCTATGTGGGATTGCCAGAACATAAGGGATATGAAATATCCCAAAGGCAATCCAAAGGTTTTGGATCAATGATTTCCTTCAAGGTTAAGAATAAGGAGGATGTAGCGAAGATATTGAAGTCTGTGAAGGTAATAACATTTGCTGAAAGCCTCGGAGGGGTGGAAAGTTTGATAACATATCCTCAAACACAGACTCATGCGGAAGTTCCTGCGGAGGTTAAAGAAAAACTTGGGGTTACTGAGAACTTGTTAAGATTATCTATTGGAATAGAAAATATCGATGATATAATAAATGATTTAAAAAATGCATTGGAGTGATAAATATGAGATTCGGAACAAAACTGATTCATAACGGAAATGAAATTGATGAAGAGACAGGTGCCTTGAGCATACCTGTTTATCAGGCTTCCACATATCATCAGAAGGACATAGATAACTTCGGAAAGTATGATTATTCAAGAAGCGGTAATCCTACGAGAGAAGCCTTAGAAAATACCATAGCACAATTAGAAAATGGATACAGAGGTTTCGCTTTCTCATCAGGTATGGCAGCTACATCATCTGTACTGTCCATATTCTCAGCAGGGGATCATATAGTTATATGTGAAGATGTATATGGAGGAACCTACAGAATCACAACAAAAGTATTAAGCAGATACAATATTGAGTTTACTTTTGTCGATGCATCAAATGTTGACAACATTAAGAATGCCATCAAAGATAACACAAAGGCGATTTTTCTGGAAACACCATCTAATCCGCTTTTAAAAATAACTGATTTAAAAGGGGCAATAGCTATAGCAAAAGAGAATAATCTTCTGGTTATTGTAGATAACACCTTTATGTCTCCATATCTTCAAAGACCTCTGGATTTAGGTGCAGATATTGTAGTGAATAGTGCCACAAAATTCATAGGAGGACATAGTGATGTGGTAGGAGGGCTGGCAGTGGCAAAGGATAAGGATATTGCAGACCGGATTTACACGATACAAAATTCTTTCGGAGCAATTTTGGGTCCCCAGGATTGCTGGTTACTATTAAGGGGAATAAAAACTTTAAAAGTCAGAATGGATGTCCAGCAGGCAACAGCAGAAAAGTTAGCCAGGTGGCTTCAAAATAAGGGGCAGGTTGAAGAGGTTTATTATCCAGGACTAGAAACGCATCCTGGAAGAGAAATACACTTTGAACAGGCTTCAGGCGCAGGAGCTGTTTTGTCCTTTAAGTTTAAAACTTTAGAACAGACAAAATATTTCTTAAATAATGTAAAGAATGCGGCATTTGCAGTTTCACTAGGAGGGGTGGAAACAATAGTTTCATATCCGGCTAAGATGTCACATGCGGCAATTCCTAAAGAAGAGAGGGAAGCACTTGGAGTTACGGATACATTGATCAGGGTATCTGTAGGACTTGAAGAATTTGAAGATTTGGCAGAAAGCTTTGAGGCAGCGATAATATAGATTTTTTAAAACAGGGATTCAGTAAAATTGAACCCTGTTTTACTTTGTAAGTAATTATTATTTATATAATCACTCTACTAATAATTGAAAAAATACTTTCATTACTTTAAAATAAACCTATAAATTTATAAGGAGAAAGTATATGCATAATAGAAAAGGATATAAGAAAAGATGGATGATTTTGCTCACCACAGTACTGTTGACATTTATGTCAGTTCTGGACAGCAGTATTGTAAATGTGGCGCTTCCTGTCATGGCAAAAAAGTTGAATGTGAGTATGGCAGCTATAGGATGGGTTGTCACCAGTTATTTAATAGTTATTGTAGGAATGATATTAGTATTTGGCAGGCTTGGAGATTTAAAAGGCAAATCCAATGTATTTAAAGCAGGAATAATAGTTTTTACATTGGGATCATTATTTTGCGGATTGACCAATTCATTGGCTGTATTGGTAATTGCAAGAGTTATTCAGGCTGTAGGGGCTGCAGCAACCATGGCAACAAATCAAGGGATAATAACACACGTTTTTCCTGCAAATGAAAGAGGAAGAGCACTTGGAATTAACGGTACATTCGTTGCTTTAGGTGCTATGGTGGGACCTCCCTTAGGAGGTTTTATAGTGTCAGCCTTCAGTTGGGAATATATATTTCTCATCAACATACCAGTAGGTGTTATAGCATTTATTTTGGCATTGAATACTTTGCCCAAGGTTTCAGAGGTTATTAGTGAGCCTTTTGATGTTAAGGGAGCGGTACTTTTTGGGGTCTCAATTGTTTCTTTGTTCGGAGCATTGGTTCAGGGGCAGGAAATAGGGTATAACAATACATATATAATTTTAGGGTTTATAATGTCAGTAATAACTTTCATACTCTTCCTTTTATGGGAAAAACGAATACCTTCACCCCTTTTACATATGGAGATCTTTGATAACAGGTTATTTTCTTTAAGTGTATTGTGTGCATTTATTTCTTTTCTGGCAATAGGGGCGTCAAATATAATACTGCCTTTTTATCTGCAGGATGTAATGAAATTCTCGCCTTCACTTACGGGGGTGCTTATGATGATTTCACCCTTAGTACTTGCTGTAGCGGCACCAATGAGCGGGCATATGTCAGATAAAATCGGATCAGAAGTACTGACGTTTATAGGACTTAGTGTAACCAGTTTTGGATTGATTTTAATGGGAACTTTGAACCAATATTCTGCGGTTATGCATTTTGTCGTTTTTATCAGCATTATGACATTGGGTAATGGTCTGTTCCAATCACCTAATAACTCTCTTGTAATGTCCACTGTAGCTAAACATAAGCTTGGGATTGCCGGAAGTATAAATGGATTAGTCAGAAATTTAGGAATGGTGTGTGGTGTAGCATTCTCTACAACTCTTCTTTATAACAGGATGAGCAGCAGAATAGGATATCATGTGACAGGCTATGTCAATGGAAGGGAAGACATATTCATATACGGAATGAGATGGGTGTATATTTCTGCAGGACTGCTGTGTGTATTGGGTGCTGCATTGACCTTTTACAGGTTACGTAAGTTAAAATCAGAAAGAAAAGGTTAGGAATAAATATGAATATAACGATTATTACAGTAGGTAAATTAAAAGAAAAGTATTTAAGAGATGCGGTAGAAGAGTATTCAAAGAGATTATCAAGATACTGCAGGCTTGAAATAGTAGAACTGCCAGATGAAAAAACTCCTGATAATGCTTCTCCAAAAGAAGAAGAAGCTATTAAAGAAAAGGAAGGTCAGGCAATTTTAAATAAAATAAAAGATAACATGTATGTTATAGCAATGGATTTAGCCGGTAAGCAGTTAAGTTCTGAAGAATTTGCAAGTTACATAGAAAATCAAGGGGTAATGGGTAACTCAAATATTGCTTTTGTAATAGGGGGAAGCCTGGGTATAGCTAAGGATGTGTTAAAAAGAGCCAACTATAAGCTATGCTTCTCCAAAATGACATTTCCTCATCAGTTATTCAGGGTTATGCTGCTGGAACAGATTTATAGAGGATTTAGAATAATCAAGAATGAACCGTACCATAAATGACGTAGACCCTTTTTTTTTGAAATGTTTATATTTCTAAGGATACGCAGTAGAGATATTAATGTTAAACGGATATCCCTATTCATATTTAAGGTGCTAGTTGTCGAAAAAAGTAAAAGGAAATGAACAAGCAGGGTATTTACATAAGAACTTATGTTCTGTAAAATTTAAAATGTAAAAAGTACTGGACCGATTCGACAATTAATGATATACTAAATAAGTGAAAATATTAGTGAGGTGTAACTATGAGTAGGATAGCTGTTTCTTTTTTTGCGGGGGCTGGTGGTTTAGATATTGGGATACATGAAGCTGGTTTTGATGTAAGATTAAGCGTAGAATTAGAAGAAAAATACTGCAAAACTTTAAAAATGAATAACCCTACCTTTAATGTAGTGAATGCTGATATAATGCAATATTCTAAAGAGAAAATTTATGAAGATGCAATGCTACCAGAAAATGAAGAAATTGATTTAATCTTTGGAGGTAGCCCATGTCAAAGCTTTAGTACAGCAGGAAAAAGGAAAGCTTTTTCTGATGATAGAGGAAAGGCTATGCTCAAGTTTGTAGAGTTAGTAGAAGATACAAAACCAAAAGCATTCTTGCTAGAAAATGTTAAGGGATTGCTTTCAGCTCCGTTAAAACATAGACCATTAAAGGAAAGAGGAGAAGGATTTCCTGAATTGAATGAAGATGAAAAGAATGGTAGTGTATTAAACCATTTATTAAATCAATTCAAAGATTATAATGTAACGTATAAGGTGATAAATGCAGCAGAGTATGGTGTACCACAAAAGAGAGAAAGAGTTTTATTTATAGGAATAAGAAAAGATTTGAATAGAAAATTTCAATTTCCTGCAAAAACTCATGGTGACAAAAAAGGTAAATCATTTGTAACATTAATGGATGCAATAGAAGATATAAAACATATTGAACATACTTATGTAAAATATTCAGAAGAAAGATTAAAGTATATGAAGCTTATACCAATGGGCGGTGGGAATTGGAGAGATTTAGATAAAAGCGTTGTTGAAAAGGCAATGGGTGGAGCATATAAATCAGGAGGCGGTAAAACTGGTTATTTTAGAAGAGTTAAGGCTAATGAACCAAGTCCAACGTTACTCACTTCTCCAATTCAAAAAAGTACTAATTTA
>JBEHWK010000071.1:0-17687 GCA_040217795.1 Clostridiaceae bacterium | reverse complement strand
TATAATTAACTATGCTGATTCCATAGATGCTGCCATGAATAAAATTTCTCAATTAAAGGATAAAACAGAACCGGGCAATTGGTCAGAGTATGACAGAAGGATTGAAACCAGATTATATTTATAGAAAAGTACTGATAAAGGTGGTATTATAGAGGCCCTTTACTGAAACCTAATTTATGCATGTTGAATTCTTCGGGAATTGAAAGAAGAAGCGGCATGCATAAGTTTTTATTTTAAGTTGGAGCCATTTTGTTTTACCGCCTTTTTAATGCGCTTGGGTGAAACAAAATTTCATGTGCGATTGATTGACAAAATTATATTTCCATATTATCATTAAGGTACATTATGAAACTATTATTTGTTTATATCTCTATATAAGAAATTAAATTTCGCATATCGTTTGTTCAAGGAGGGGATTGTACATTATGGAAAAAGATTTAAAGAGAGCCAGTGCAAAGGAAGCATTGAAGTACATCAAAAATAATACATTAATAGGATTGGGAGGCGGAAGGACAATATCTCATATGGTTGAGTATATAAAAGAACGAGGTGACCTTAATGTTAAGGTTGTCACACCTTCAGCTATGACAGAAATTCTCTGCATAAAAAATGGGTTGGAGGTTCTTCCTGTCTCTTGTGTAGATAAAGTTGATATAGCTTTTGATGGATGTGATGAGGTTGATTGGAAATTTAATGCACTTAAGAGCGGTGGCGGAATTCATACAAAGGAAAAGCTTATAGGTTCAATGGCTGAAGATTATGTGCTTCTTGTTGATGACAGCAAGTATGTTGAAACATTGACTTTCAGGCATCCTGTTGTTCTGGAGACTTTAACGGAGTCAAGGGCTTATATTGAGAAAAAAGTCAGGGAATTAGGCGGAGAACCTGCCCTAAGAATCAGTTCCTCAAAGGATGGGTTTACTGTAAGTGACAGTGGTAATCTGCTCATGGATGTTGAGTTTAAAAATGTGGACGATATTCATAAACTGGGCAGAACTCTTAAAAACATCTGCGGAGTTATAGAAACTTCATTATTCGTTGACGTTGCCACAAAAGTAATAGTGGCAGGGGAAAATGGAATCAGAGTAATATCAAAGTAAAATATTTAATATATGAGGTGGGATATAATGAGTAATTTAAGATGGTCGATATTAGGACCAGGAACAATAGCTGTAGATTTTGCAAAGGCAATAGAAGAAGTTAATGGCAGTATTTATGCGGTAGGTTCAAGAAGTAAGGAAAAAGCTGATAAATTTTCAGAGGGTTTTAATGTTAAGAACACTTATGGCAATTATGATGAAATGCTGAAGAACCCTGATATAGATGTGGTTTATATTTCGACTCCGCATTGCAATCATTATGAATATATAATCAAGAGTCTTCAGAATAATAAGCATGTATTATGCGAAAAAGCTATAACTGTAAATGGAAAACAATTAGAGGATATTGTTTCCATTGCGGAAAAAAAGGGACTTATTGTGGCAGAAGCCATGACCATCTACCATATGCCTCTGTATAAAAAACTTCGCGAAATACTGAACAGCGGGAAATTAGGAAAGCTTAAGATGATTCAGGTTTCCTTTGGAAGTTGCAAGGAATATGACGTAAAGAACAGATTTTTCAGCCAGGATTTAGCAGGCGGAGCACTTCTTGATATAGGAACTTATGCTCTTTCATTCACCAGGTTTTTCCTGTCAGAACAGCCTGAAGAAATTCTGACAACTGTTAAGAAATTTGAAACAGGGGTAGATGAACAATCAGGAATAATCCTTAAGAATTCTGACAATGAAATGGCAGTTGTCTCATTGACCATGAGGGCAAAAATGCCAAAAAGAGGAATTGTGGCTGGAGAGAAAGGCTTTATTACTGTAGACAATTTTCCAAGAGCAGATAAAGCTCTTCTTACTTACACAGATGGAAGCGTTGAAACCATTGAAGCAGGGGATACCTCAAGAGCTTTGGTCTACGAAGTTCAGGACATGAATGAATATATCCTGAAGAAGAAACCAAAAGAGGCATTAGGGTTGTCTCTTGATGTAATGAATATAATGGATGAAATAAGAAACCAATGGGGATTAATTTATTCATTTGAATAAAAAAAGAAGATTTAAATAAAATTGCTGCAGTTTTTTTTGCAGCAATTTTTACATTTTTGTAAATATTAACAAAAAAAGGTATATTTCTTGAAGTAAATATTGAAAGAGAAAATCTCAGTGTTATAATAAGGTTAGGGCATTTATGGGGGATACGAATTATTAAGCTGAGGTTAATATGAATGTACGTATTTAAAAGTCATTAATCCATGAACTTTTATAAAATCAACGTATAAAATTAGTAACCGCTCTGGGTTCTTTTTTGGGCAGCTGGATACCTGCTTCCCTTCCAGCTTTTATTGATTTTAAAAGCCATGCCATGTTTTTGCCTAAGGTTCGCATGGTCTGCATTCCTTCCAAGTCTTTTTGTACTTGTTCAGGTGTAGTTCCATGAACCATGTTCCAATATTGAGATGATACTATGGGCATATTTGAAATAGTAAAATATTTATTTAACTGTTCAAATGCGGATGTTGCCCCTCCACGGCGGCAGCTTACAACTGCAGCACCAGGTTTGTATTGAAATCCATCACCGGCATAAAAAAATCTATCTAAAAAAGATGTCATCTGTCCGGAGGCACCTGCATAATGAACAGGGGATCCGAAGATAAAGGCATCAGCATCTTTAGATTTTTCCAAAGCAATATTTACAGTATCATCATTAAAGGCACACCTGCCTGAGTTGCTTCCGGAACAACCGCCACAAGCTATACAACCTCTGATGGGTTGTGTTCCTATGTGAAAAATTTCAGTTTCGATATTCTCATTTTCAAGTTCTTTCGCAACTTCAGATAAGGCAGTGTAAGTACATCCTTGAGCTTTTGGACTTCCATTAATAAGCAGCACTTTCATTATTTACACCTCTTTCATAATTTTATAATTTATTATACAATAACATAGTAATAAAAAATAGAATGCAGATGAAAATGAAATATAATCTTAAAGATTAAATATTAAATATTACAAGACTATAAGGGTGGTGACCAGTATGAGTGATGAACAGAAAAGAAAGAATAAAATTTTCATAAGCATCATTGTATCTAATTTAATTTTAATTGCAGTCTATTTCAGCCTTACATTTTATTTCAGGACTCATTTTTATTTTGGTTCTTCAGTTAATTCAATTAGTATTTCAGGCAAAACTATAGAGGACGCAGAAAAAATATTAAACTCACAGCCTGCTTACTCATTGGAATTAGACGAAATTGGAGGTAAGAAAGAATATATAAAGGAAGGGGACATTGATTTTAAATATAATTTTGCTGTTGCAATCAGAAGTTTAAAAGACAGACAGAATCCTTTCGGATGGGTTTATGCCCTTATTAATAAAAAAGATTCTGTAATTACTGAATCATGTTCATATAACGAGGAGTTATTGA
Organism: Clostridiaceae bacterium; assembly: GCA_040217795.1. Taxonomy (GTDB): domain Bacteria; phylum Bacillota; class Clostridia; order Clostridiales; family Clostridiaceae; genus Clostridium_T. Next base: position 14,215 of record JBEHWK010000071.1, on the reverse strand, counting down.
AAAAATACTTTAATAATCTTTCTTGTTTTACTGGAAGTGACATAATTGAACCTCAGAATTCCAGTTTTAAGTATACGGATAATGGATATGTAATATTGGATGAGATCAACGGTAATAAGGTTAATAAGGAAGCTTTATATACCCAGGTGGTAAGTGCCATTAGTAAGGGAGAACGTACAATTAACCTGGAATCAGCAAATTGTTATCTTAAGCCTCAATATACATCAGGTTCTCAAAAAGTTAAAGATATAAAAGATACCCTTAATAAATATATATCTTCAAAAATCACATATATTTTTGGAGATAAAAACGAAACAATAGATGGTTCCTTAATAAATGGATGGCTTCAGGTAGATAATAATATGGAAATTATATTTGATGAAGCAAAGATGAGAACTGATTTAAATGCTATTTTCAGCGCTTATGAAACAGTTGGAAAAACAAGAAATTTTGTTACTACTTCAGGAAATACAATACAAGTCAGCGGTGGAGATTATGGGTGGTTCGTAAACACAACTAAAGAAATAGAGAATTCAATTGCAGCTATAAAAGAAGGACAAACTATAACAAAAGAACCAGAATATGCCCAGACTGCATCATCTCACAGTGCCAATGATATAGGCAATACCTATGTGGAGGTAGATCTGGCCAGACAGCACTTATGGTTCTATAAGAATGGTTCTCTTATAGTTGAGGGTGATGTTGTATCAGGTAATGTAAGCCGTAATAATGGAACACCGGCAGGTGTTTACAGAGTAAAATATAAAGAAAGAGATGCTACTTTGGTAGGGGAGGATTATAAAGTTCCAGTAAGTTTCTGGATGCCGTTTAATGGAGGAATAGGCCTTCACGATGCATCATGGAGAAGTTCATTTGGAGGAGAATTATATAAGACAAATGGTTCACATGGATGCGTAAATATGCCATACTATTTAGCAAATGCAATATACGATAATATTCAGCCGGGGAATCCTGTTATCTGTTATTATTAGCAATTATATTAAGTTTATAATTTCTCTGGATATATGGTTCCGATTTTAAATAAGAACATATGAATACAATTCAAGAATTCTAAAATATTCTATCCATTAAAACCTCCTGAACACATTTTTGTGCTTGGGAGGTTTTAAAATATATATTAAATCTGATACATGAGAATATAGGAGGAGTATAATAATATATAAGAAACTTATATACATTGTTATAAAATAAACATTGCTTAAGAATTTTCAGCAGAAAAATAAATGTCATTAGTTTTAATTATAGATATTATCACATAGAATAAAGTATTATCTCATTAATTATATAATTTTGCGATTATGGGGGTAGAGGTCATGGAAAAACAAAAAAGTACACCCAATAAGCTTGTGATAGGTATTTTTGTTGCTAATTTTATTTTGTTGTGTATATATTTTATCATGGCATTTTATTGCAGAACTCATTTTTATTTTGGTTCTGCAATTAACTCAATCAGTGTTTCAGCAAAAACTGTTGATGAGGCTGAGAAACAAATATATATTCAGCCATCATATATATTGGAATTAGATGGGCTGGAAGGCAGGAAAGAAAAAATCAGCGGAACAGATATTGATTTGAGATATAATGTTGATATAACAGTAAAGGAATTGAAGGAGGGGGAAGACCCTTTTAAATGGGTTTATGCACTTTTTAATGTGAAAGATTATGAAATCAATGAGAGGGTTTCATATAATGAAGAATTATTGAGAAAAGTTATTGATAACCTATCCTTTTTTGACTGCAGCAATGTAATTGAACCTCAAAGTGCCGGCTTAAAGTATTCAGATGGTACTTATGTAATAGCAAATGAAGTTTATGGAAATAAAGTAAATAAAGATAATTTATATGAACAGGTGGTCAATGCAATTACCAAAGGTGAAACTGCAATAGATTTAAAAGCAACAGGTTGTTATATTAAGCCTAAATATACATCAGGTTCACAAAAAATCATTGATGCAAAAAATATACTGAATAAATATATATCTTCAAAAATCACATATACATTTGGAGATAAAAAAGTAATATTAGATGGTTCAACAATAAATAAGTGGATTGAAATTGGCAGCGATTTTGAAATCATATTCCATGAGGAAAAAGTCAAAAATTATTTGGATACGCTTCGCAGTACCTACGAAAAATATGATAACGGAAGATATTTTATTACATCTTCAGGAGGAGTAAAGGAAGTCAGCGGCGGCAGTGATTGGAATATTAACAGTCCTCAGGAAGTAGAAGCTGTAATTACCTCAATAAAAGGAGGCCAAACCATAGCAAAGAACCCCATATATACAAATAACGGAGCAATATACAACGGCAAGTATTTAGGAAATACATATCTTGCAATTAATTTGACTAAACAGCATTTGTGGTTTTATAGAAATGGTGCTCTCATAGTTGAAGGTGATATTGTTACAGGAAATGTGGTGAAGGGATATGCAACACCTTCAGGTATCTACAGTATAAGCTACAAACAGAGAGATACTAAGTTAGAAGGTTTGGATTACAGTGTTCCTGTAAGTTACTGGATGCCATTCAACGGTGGGATAGGGCTTCATGATGCAGGCTGGAGAAGCGAATTTGGAAACGACATCTATTGGACAAACGGTTCTCATGGTTGTGTAAATACAACTTATTATGTAGCTAAGACTGTATATTATTATATTAATCCAGGGGATCTGGTAATCTGCTATTATTAAAAATTATACAACAAAGCATGGGCTGTCCCAAAACATGGAATACAATGTTTTGGGACAATTCATTTGTTCCTATTCAGCAGCAGTCTGGACAATATGCAACAGTCAATGTCAGGAGCTCATTAATAGCATTGTTATTTTGATTAAAAGCAGTCACAAGTGCGGTAACAGCAGTATTTCCTACGCAAAGAGGTTGGATAAGGTTTGTATCAAAAGAAATTCCTCGTCCAGGTTCGTTTGGAAGGGCATGACAGAATATATTGCCTGCTGGTCCGATTATTTGAATCCAGATATATTTTGCGTTCTGAGATGCATTGGGCATAGATGCGTAAATTTTAGTTATACATGAGTTCGCAGGAATAGTTACTGATGCAGAACATGAACTTACAGAACTGCATACGGAACTTGCTGTGCAGAGAGCTTGTCTGTTATTGCAGCAGCAATCAAAAGCAGTTCCGGCGCAGCAGTCTGATTGGGTTATTTCTCTTACTGAAATATTTGGACTACTTAAGGTATTTCGGAACATACCAATAAATACCTCCTCCCTATTTTCACTCTATATTTTATTAAAGGCTACCGCTTTTGCGGTAGCCAGGTTTATTTTAACCAACAATACGGTCAATCTGAACAGCTACAATATCTTTTTCAGCAAGCCTGTGGAAACCTGTTGTTGGTGGAGTAGCTGGGCAAACTAAATTAAAACATCCGGTACATACTTCTGCGCCTGTAATTGCCCAGTTACCTGTCAATAAATCAGCTGCAGTATTTAATCTAACCGGAATTTTTATCTGAACAGGAATATCTCTTACAGCTGTTGGTAGACCACTTGCAGTAGTAAAGGTTACAGTCTTTGTGATAAAACCGCATACAACGATTAGGTCGCAGCATACAAGTTCAACTCTGAAGTTTGCAGTGTTAGCAGATACTGTAACGGAAGCTATCTGAGCAGCTGTAACTCCTGGTACAAAACAAATTTCACTTTCAAGGGTAGCTTCTCCGCAAAATCTGTTACGGATTGGAACAGGACAATTGCAGGCAGCGGTTATTGGTGTAATTACTACTGGCATTATAATATTCCTCCATTTTTCATATATTTTGTTCACGTTAATAATGTGCTGGGTAAACAGCACATTAAATTTTGCTATAGTACAATATATTCCTCCATGAGAATTTTGTTACAATGAGGCGGATAATGCTAACAGTAATTTTTATGGGATACTTCTACTGCAATTATATCTTTTTCTGTTAGTTTGTGGGATTTTTTGCAGGCATCAGGGCAGATAAATTCATAACATCCGGTGCATACTTCTGCTTTTGTAACTTTCCACTTTTCAGGAACTGCTTCATTCAGGTCATCTATAGCAGCAGGAATGCTGATCTGAACAGGGATGTCCTTTACTGCAGCAGGTGTGCCGTCACAGAAAGTAACTTTCTTTGTAATAAAGCCGCAAACCACAATTAATCCGCAGCACACAAGCTCAACTTTAAAATTGCATGGATCGGATTCTACTGAAACTGAAGCAGCATCAGGGTTAACAGCAGGAACAAAACAAATTTCACTGCTTACTGCAGCTTTGCTGCAAAATTTGCAGTCAATAAAATCCTCTTCATGTGAACATGGTTTTCGTCTTACTTTTATCTTTATTAGATCTTTCTCTTCTAAAATAGCAATTGATGAGCAGTTTATTTCCTTAGTATGAATTTTTGAAAAAGCGCATAAAGATTCACAGCTCACTATTTCAAAATTATCCTTTGAGTTTCCGCATTTTACATCAATAAAACAGATGAAAGGTATATCCTCATGTTTCAGGTGTTCAGCAGAATCGCTGCAAAAGTCCCCGTGTATTGCTTTATAGCAGATTGTTTTTCGGATAATGCCGTTTATCAGCATCTTGCCGCAGCATACCTTTTCAATTTTTGCTTTAATTTTGACATGCTGTTTAATTCTGCAATCTTCTCTTGGCTGAGGATTAAGAATTATTTTAGAACCAACCAAAACTTCACAGAAATGAACTGGATTTCTTTTGCACAAACCTTCATGCATATGCTTATCATTGTCATGGAAATCATCATTTTCTTTATTTTTGCTTATTATAGACATGGTTTTCACCCCGATTTTATATAGTCAGTGATTAAAGGGACAACTTCTGAAAAATTTTCTTTCTTCAACAAAAAATGATTTTCTTTACTTTATAATATTTTGAAAAAGATATATTGGAACCAGTTTTTTATTATTTATGAAATTAAAAAGGACACGAATCCAGAGAGGTTCGCGTCCTGTACCAGTGTAGAATACTACATAAGTTTTCTGTGCTTGAAGGTTTTAATTTTGTTTGAATAGTCAGATACAATGTGGCCATTTCCAATAAGTTTATATTTGTAAATCTGAAGGCCATCCAGTCCTACAGGACCACGGGCATGAATTTTGTTTGTGCTTATTCCCACTTCAGCTCCGAAGCCATATCTGAAACCATCGCTGAATCTTGTGGAGCAGTTCCATAAGACATTTCCTGAATCAACAAGATTCATAAACAGCTCAGCATGAGCCGGGTCTTTAGTTATAATTGAATCAGTATGGCCTGATCCATAAGTATTTATATGGTCTATAGCTTCGTCAATATCAGAAACAACCTTGATTGAAAGTTTGTAATCAAGGTATTCTGTTTTCCAGTCTTCCTCAGTTGCAGGATTGACATCAATAATTTTTCTGGTTTTTTCACATCCTACAAGCTCCACATTTTTCTTTTCCATGGAATCTTTTATAAGAGGAAGGAATTCAGCTGCAGCATCCTGGTGAACCAAAAGAGTCTCTGTGGCATTGCACACTGAAACATATTGTGTTTTAGAATCTGTAGCTACCTTTACAGCCATATCTATGTCTGCAGCACTGTCAACATAGCAGTGGCAGATTCCATCGGCGTGCCCCATTACAGGAATGCTTGAATTTTGAATTATATATTTAACGAACTCATTTGATCCTCTTGGGATGATCAAATCAATATATTCATCCATTTTCAGCATTTCATTTACATCATCTCTTGTTTCAAGAAGATGAACCCAACCATTTATTATGCCGGCCTCTTCAGAAGCTTTCTTTACAATATCAAAAAGAACTCTGTTAGTATTCAAGGCTTCACGTCCGCCTTTTAAAAGAACAGCATTTCCACTCTTAAGACATAGTGTTGATATCTGAACCAAGGCATCAGGCCTGGATTCAAAGATAACACCAATAACTCCGATTGGACAGCTTACCTTTGTCAATACAAGTTCGTCATCAAGCTCAGTTACAGCAAGTTTCCTGCCTACAGGATCTTCAAGATTTATAAGGCTCTCTATGCCGCTTATTACATCGTTGATTTTGCTCTCATCAAATTTAAGTCTTTTGATAAGGGGATCAGAAAGGTTTTCCTTGATGCTTCTTTCTATATCTTCATTATTAGCGTTAATTATCTCCTGGCTTCTGTCAAGCAAAGCCTTGGAAATAGCTTTTAATGCTTTGTTTTTCAGTTCAGAATCAGTAGCTGCCAGTTTAATGGAAGCTTTCTTTGCTGAAGATGCTGCTTCTCTTATATCCATGTTTAAATCCTCCTAAAGATAAGTATTTAAGGGGTTTTAACTATATAACTCAATGTATGATTGTTACAAAATGCAGATATAGGCAAATTTTGTGCAAATATTGGTTAATAGTTGATTAAAACCCTGTATGATTTGTTTAAATGATATTATAATATTACTATATAATGCAGTAAGTATAAATATTTTTTTTATTCTTTAGGAAATTATAAAACTAGATAGCTTTAATAATAAAAGCGAATGGGCTAAATGGAATGAAATTCATAAAAATATAAAAGGAAAGGCAGGTGAAAACCCTGCACTGTGGTTAATCAACAGGAAAAAAATACTTGGATTAGTGTAGCTTTATAAGCTTTGAGTACATAACTGTCAAAGTACACGCAGTTGATACTACCATTCTATTTAAAAGATAGAGTGCTAAAGTCGGTTTGTTACGATTTTAGGGAGCAGGCGGTAAAATGAGGATTCTTAGTATGAAAATAACTCTCAGGGCTTCCTGGGTTCACTCTCTGAAGGAAAAAAGAATGGTTGTAAAAAGTGTGGTTGAAAAACTGAAAAACAAATTCAACATTTCAGTGGCAGAAACAGATCAGCAGGATGTCCACCAGACAATAGTCATTGGAATCGCAGGAATATGTGCATCCTCAGCACAGGCAGATTCTGTGATGGAGAACATAATAACATTCGTAGAAACCTCAACTGATGCTGAAATAATCGATATCCAAAAAGAAGAACTTAATTTATTTTGATACAGAAGATATGGAATACTTCAGCTATACAGAGGGTTCAAAGACTTATAAGCTGCAGAGTATGCCTTATATAGAGAACTATTGCGGAAACTTAACTTATGCATAAGTTAATAGTTGAAGTTGGTTCTCTATATAAGACTCTCTGGGGCTTTTATATTTTGATATCCAGCCAAAGTGACTAAGTAGCTTTTTAGAATCACAATTTTATCACATAATTTATTGATATTGTAACAGCAATTAGTCACTATAATATAAAATAAATTCAGAAATATTTAAGTATTCAGGAGGACAATAAAATGAACTATATCATAGGTTTTACAACAGTGATTATATTAATGGCACTGGTTATTGCCAAAATCATAGAAATAATATTGGGAAGAAAGACAGAAAGGGTTTCTGAAGGGGCGAGTATTACTGAGGATAAGACAGTGTCTGTTGTAACCCATGAGGAAATTGAAAAGTTCATATCAGAGCAGGAGAAAAGAGAAGCTGTCTCTGAAAGAGTCTATGTTTTGGGAACAATCATACAGTTGAGAGCATTTGGAGAGAAAAGCGGAGAAGCTGTAAAAGAAGCGGTAAAAAGATTGTATGAGATAGATGACAGGATGTCAGTATTCAAGAACTATAGTGATGTTTCAAGGATAAATATGAGTGCGGGGGTGTGTCACGAAAAAGTCAATGAAGATACGTACTTTGTAATAAAAAGGGCAGTATATTATGCACAGCTATCCCATGGAGCTTTTGAACCTACCATAAGGCCCCTTCTTAATTTATACGGATTCGGCAGTAAGAATCAGAGAGTTCCGGAGAAGGAAGCACTTCAGGAAGCATTAAAACTTGTAAATTATAAGGATATAATTCTTAATGATAAAGATAAATCAGTAATGTTGAGATATAAGGATCAGTCTCTTGATTTAGGAGCAATAGCAAAAGGATATGCAGCTGACGAGGTTAAAGGGATTTTCCTTGAAAATGAAGTAATAAGCGGGATTATAGACCTGGGAGGGAACATTTATGCAGTAGGGAAAAAGTCAGAGGACTCCTTATGGAATGTTGGGATACAGGATCCTTTAAAAAGTACAGGAAACTATATGGCAGTGGTCCATGTAGCAGATAAGTCCATTGTAACATCAGGAAATTATGAAAGGTTCTTTGAATCAAATGGGAAAAGATATCACCATATAATAAATCCAAAGACCGGGTATCCCTGCGAAAATAAAATAATAAGCACCACAATTATATCTGACAAATCAATAGACGGTGATGGCCTTACCACCTGCTGCTATATTCTTGGTCTTCAGGAGGGGCTGGATCTCATTGAAAGGACTGAAGGTGCAGATGGAATAGTTATTACAGAAGATAAAAAGGTATATATAACCTCAGGAATAAAAAGCAGAATTACTTTAGCCAACCATGAGTATGCTTTTTCATAAAATAATCGAAAACTAAATCAAAAGCTAAACACAGGAGGAATTATTTATGAAATCAATCAAAATTTTATTAATATCAATTACACTTGGAGCTGCAATGGCATTTTCAGCATGTTCAGCCAGCAAAATACAGAATACTCAAAGTAGTTCATCATCAGAAAGCACGAAAAACAGTTCCCAAAGTTCATCATCTGAAAGTATGCAAAAAAGCTCTCAAAGTGCATCTTCAGGCAGTACCCAGACATCAGTTGTAACATATAAGGATGGAACATATGAGGGGTCAGCAAGAGGATATCACCCTGGTCTGACAGTATCGGTAACTGTATCAGGCGGTAAAATAGCTTCTATTGAAATCACGTCCCATAATGAAACTCCTGGATTTTATGAAAAAGCTTTTAACTCAGTGCCTGATGAAATCATTGATTCCCAGTCAACAAGTGTGGACACAGTTTCAGGTGCAACAAGAAGCAGTGTGGGAATAATTAATGCTGTAGCAAATGCATTGAAAAATGCTGAATCATAATTATAAGTAAGAGAGCATAATTAAAAATCAGACAGACCACCGAAAAAGCAGAGAAGATTTTTTCAGGTGGTCTTTAATTTTATAATTCATTCAGTCATACATATATCAGTCATACATATATATGTCTAAGCATATCTTAAATTATTATTTGCAAAATACGTAAAGTATAAATTTTAGAAAAACATTCTAAGTCAGGGATAATTATAGTATAATGCAAATATGGGAAATAATAGCTTTAGGAACTGCATAATCCCATAAGAAATTTTACGGCCGGATTTTGGTTGTCAATTGTATAAGTAAAATTTGGTCATAGTAATTTGTTTGAACAGCCGCCGCTGCCGGGGTTCAAACTTAAAAGCTTTTGGGGCAGCGGATATAAATAGAGGGTCCCAGGCTTTCAGTTGTATGCAGATTCCTTTAAAATAAGGAGGATATTTACATGAAAAGCAATGTTTTATATAGATACGATGATATTAAAAATAAACCTGAGCTTCCGGACAATCTAAGGGGACGGAACATTCACAGTAAGGTTATACCAACAATGTGCAATCTTAAAAATATGCTGGACAAATTGACAGAGGTGAGGTTTGATTATAATAAGCTGAAACAATGGGAAAAAAGATGCTATAACGCTTACGCCATTGAGGAGATTAAATATGATTTAAAATCTTCTGACAGATATCAGTGGGTACACTATATAAGGAGCCATATACTGAGTAAAAATCCAATGGATATGGGAGCAAGCTGCATGGATATTTACCTTGTTGCTTATGTGGCAGAAAACTTCGGTATAGGGAAAGAAATATTTTTTAAATATATGAGGGATAAAAATATTAGTCATAAGGAAAATACATTAAATGCAATCTACCGTGTAGGGAAAGGAGATGGAGTATTTTTAGATATTTTAAACAATGATGGAACAATAAAGGATTGGAAGTTCGTTTTACAGTGGATAAATTCAGAGAAAGAGGAATTGAAGTGTGCACTGGGTTAAAATGAAACTTGGTAATTTTATTTTTTAATATCTTTAAGGATTATATGGGATGCCGGAAAACTTGCAAATTAGCTTGCCGGCATCATTTTAATATTGATACAATTTGGAATTGAGAATAAATGTTAAATCTTTGCCGGAAATATTTAATAAGTTATTAATATGTGATATTATGGAATATAGGATAATAGCTTGAAAGATACTTGATAAAATACAAAAAATAATTTATGCAAGGAAGGATATATTATGAGAAGTATAGAAAAAGTATCACTAATAGGACTAGGGGCAATAGGATGCACATATGCAGGAAGGCTGCAGGATTTATTGGGAAGTTCTTTTAATATTATTGCAAAGGATGAGAGAATTATCCAGTACAAAGAGAGAGGTTTTGTAATAAACGGCAGAAAGTATGATTTTACATACATTAGACCGGAAGAGGAGTGTAGTCCTGATGACCTGGTAATAGTATCAGTTAAATCAAACCAGCTGGAAGAAGCCATAAAGGACATAAAAAATCATGTGGGGAAAGATACTATAATTATTTCACTCTTAAATGGCATCACAAGTGAGGAGAATATAGGACGTGTTTACGGCATGGAAAAGATGCTGTATTCAATATGCATCGGTGATTCAGTACGAAAAGGAAATGTTGTTGAGTTTTCTGATGTCTGCAGAATATGCTTCGGGGAAAGGATCAATAGGGATTACTCCGAAAGGGTACATGCAGTTAAGGAGCTTTTTGACAAGGCAAAAATTCCTTGTGATATCCCTGAAAATATGATACATTCTTTGTGGAAGAAATTTATGATAAATGTTGGAATAAATCAGGCATCAGCTATTAACAGAGGAACTTATGGGACTTTTCACGTCAAGAAAGAATCAAGGGAACTTATGGAATCAGCTATGTGGGAAGTGATAAGGTTATCTGAAAAAGTGGGCGTAAACTTAAGTAAAGAGGAAATAAATAATTGTTATAAGCTTCTGGATACTGTAAATCCCGAAGCAAGAACTTCTATGTGCCAGGATATTATGTCAGGAAGAAAAACTGAGGTTGACATATTTGCAGGAACAGTCTGTAAGCTTGGTGAAGAATATAACATAGATACTCCCGTTAACAGAAGGCTTTTTAATTTTATAAAAGCCATAGAGCAGTAAAGACAACATAACTTGTTTTTATGTAAAAATATATAATTATGGAGAGATAGTCTTAGGAGCAAAAAATACTTTTTGAGATTGTCTCTCGCATTTTTAAAGAATATTTTAATTTCATTGAGAAATTATATACATATGGTTGATTATTTGGTCTTTTATGCTAAAATTATTTAAAGGTGTACTCACATATAGCTTAAACCTTCGAATTTACAGCATTAAGCAAGTTATATTAAAATTAATTTAATTTTATGGAAAACAACAGACTTTATTGGAGGTATCAATATGCTTAAAAAATTTATGGATGTACTAATAGGTCAGCCCTTGGCCAATGAACAAGGGGCACATGAAAAGTATAACATTCCTTTTGGTCTTGCAATTATGGCCAGTGATGCAATCTCTTCAGTTGCCTATGCTGCGGAAGAAATCCTGTTTGTTTTAGTTCCGGTATTAGGAGCCATGGCATTCGGCTGGTTGACATGGACTTCTCTCATGATTATAGGACTCCTTTTAATTCTTACTATATCTTATATTCAGATTATCAGAGCATATCCTCATGGAGGAGGGGCATATATCGTTGCTAAGGAAAATCTTGGAGTAAATGCAGGGCTTATTGCAGGTGCGGCACTGTTGATAGATTATATACTTACGGTTGCAGTAAGTGCCAGTGCCAGTGTAGCAGCCATAACTTCGGCATTTTCTGAACTTGAATCTCATAAGGTATTAATTGTTATTGTATCAGTTATTATAATCACCATTATGAATTTAAGAGGAATAAGTGAATCATCGAAAGCATTCAGTATTCCTACATATATATTTCTTGTTAGTATGATTTTTATGATAGTATATGGGCTATTTAAATATCTTGTTTTACATATATCCCCTGACCGAATGGTTCCGGTTTCACAAAACACAGATATCTTAGGCAGCGTAAGCATTTTTCTTATTATGAAAGCTTTTGCTTCAGGATGCTCTGCATTGACAGGACTTGAAGCTGTGAGTAACTCAGTTCCTAACTTCAAGGAGCCTTCACAAAAGAATGCAAGAACTGTGATGATATTATTAACTGGCCTGATCCTGTTCATTTTCGGAGGATCATCTTTTATGGCAAGATTTTACCAGGTAACTCCGGTAACAGGAGGACCTACTGTAATATCACAGCTTGCATATGGAGTGTTCCATTATGGACCGATGTTTTATGTAATTCAGTTCAGTACGGCAATTATACTGCTTATGGCCTGCAACACTGCTTTTACTGGTTTCCCAATGCTTATGTATGTTGTGGGGAAAGATGGATATGCTCCAAGGCAGTTTACTGTAAGAGGTAAAAGATTGAGCTTTTCAGTAGGAATTATTGCTCTTTCAGTTGTGGCCTCTTTACTTGTAATAATGTTTGAGGCTGATACTCACCTGTTGATTCCTCTTTATTCAGTAGGAGTTTTCATGTCTTTCACTTTAGCACAGTCAGGTATGGTTATTTACTGGAATAAATCAAAGGAACCTGGATGGCAGAGACGTGCATTCATTAATGGATTTGGAGCCTTTGTTACCCTGGTTACTACAGGAATCATAGCATATGAGAAGTTTACGAAGGGTGCATGGATAGTTATTCTTATTATACCTATAATAGTTTATGGAATGATAAGAATTAAAAAGCACTATGACAATGTTGCATGCAGATTAAGATTGAACATGGATACTCTTAAGAAAATAGATCTTAGGGTTAAATATGACCATATTATTATAGTACCTATAGCAAGTTTGAACAGGGCTGCAGTAGGGGCTCTTCAATATGCACAAAGTATGAGTTCTAATGTAATTGCTTTAAATATTTCAACAGATAAGGAAGCTTTGGAAAAATTAAAGAAAAGATGGATTGCACTTAATACGGACATAATACTGGTAGCTAAATATTCTCCTTATAGGGCTGTAGTTACACCTCTTTTAGGGTATATAAATCAAATTGCTGGTGCTGCAGGAGACAATGAGATTGTTACTGTTATACTGCCCGAGTTTGAAACGCATGACAAGTGGGGAGGGTTCCTTCATAACCACACAAGTTTCTTCTTAAGGGAAACTTTATTGAGAAAGAACAATATAATAGTATCTACATACCCTTACCATTTGACAGAAAATGATGTTTGTGAGATGGAGAATGATCAATAATTAAAATTACTGAATTTAATTTAAGCCACCTGTGAAAATATTAGAAATTTTCATAGGTGGCTTATTTGTTTGGGAAATTAAAATATTTTATATCTTGGTTTTTCTTCTCCGAAAAATTTCCATCGTATGAAGTCATCTATGAGTATAGCCAGGATGCTTACAAAAAACCAGGCGATACTATAATACAGGCAGATTTGTCCGTAAAGATTAAAAGGAAGGTTGCTGTAATCCCACATGTTGTTCTTCAATATGAGATTCAGATATACTCCTGCGGTAAATTCACAGGTATCTGCTATGAGCATTCCCATGAATCCCTGAAACCATAATGGAGTGTCCCAGGGAAAGAGTTTATTTAAAAGTCCTATAAGGGCACCGGCAACTCCTCCAAGTACAGCCATGGGTAAATAGGAATACCCTCTGGTAATAAGTTCGATAAAAAGGTACATTGTTCCCATTGCCACAGCAATGAACGCTAACTTGAAAAATTCTTTCATTTATATATTTCTCCTTATAACATCGTATTTAATAATATGCATTAAAATTAAATACAATTCCGGGAAACTTTTGAAAATTCTGCGTAAAAGTAGTATTATAGGGGTATAACAGTTAATTTGTAGCAAAGGAGAATATACAATTATGGATTTAGGAAGAAACGACAAGTGCTGGTGTGGAAGCGGCATAAAATATAAGAAGTGTCATATGGAGTTTGATGAAAGATTAAGAAAATTAAAATCTAATGGGTATGAAATTCCTTCAAGAAATTTAATAAAAACTCCTGAACAGATACAGGGTATAATAAAAAGTGCTGAAATAAACAATGCTGCCTTGGATCTGGTCAGCATCAATATAAAAGAAGGCATGAGCACGGAGGAGATTGACAAGCTGGTCCATGACTTTACCATATCTAAGGGTGCTATACCGGC
>JBEHWK010000070.1:0-17799 GCA_040217795.1 Clostridiaceae bacterium | reverse complement strand
CTTCCGGATAGTTTAGGGCTTTGGCTTGCATTGCAACCTTACCCAGCATATGTATGCCTTATGTAGTTTCTGTTCGTCAGACCAGAAGTTTGCCTCCAGCTTCCTTCAGATTCCACCTCACGATGGACACCCTTGCTCTTGGCTATGTGCTTGGCACTATCAACCCGCACTCGGGACTTTCACCCGTTAGATTCCGCCCATGCTGGGCGCACAACAGGAAGGGGAAAGTTAATTCAAACTTCCCCTTTTTCTTCAATAATTATTCTGCATATTTCTTTTTAAACAATTGGAGAAACTCCTGCTTATCCTTAATTTCTTCTGCTTTTCGCTTTAATTTTGACAAAAAAACCTCATAACTCCATTTTTTCTTTTTATAATAATAATTTAAAATTAAGTTATAGTAATCACTTGGGAAAAGCATTATTGAGTAAAGAGTTTTAAGTTCTCCCTTCTCCAGTGGATTTATTGAAGAATATCCATTTACTATCTCGTTACACTTATCAAAATCATATCCATAATTTTTTATAGATTTAAGAATAAAATTGCATAGATCGTGTACTCGTATATCTACCAAAGAATATTCAAAGTCAATAAAATATGTCTTTGTTTTTGTAAAGATAATATTATGATATGCCAAATCATTATGGCATAACACTATCTTGCTTTCATCCTTGCAGATATTTAGATAATCTTTATCCTCAATCCCGGTTATAGCTTCATCAATTTTAAAAATCTGTTCTTTAACCGTACTTAAAAAAAGTTCATCAAAGTGATTAGGATTTTCAAATTTTTTTACCATTCTTTCAATTTCATTCAATTGGCTCTTACTTTCTTTAAATTTGTTTGGAAACTTAAACAAATTGTTTTTATCCTGTAATTTAGAAAGACCTTTCAAGTGATTCAGTATTCCTAATGAAGCATTGTGATATTTGGCTAATGCAATTGAAGCCGAGGTGACATCCAGAGGATTTGCACAGCAGCATTCTCTGCCTTCTATCAATTCCATTACACAGTATATTCCTTCATTCCATCTGACATAGTAGTTTCCATCTCCAGCATTAACAAAACTCAATATATCTGAATATCCTTCCCTGATGTAATCCAAGGAGGAGGTAATGAACTCCATATCATCGGTATTCTCTATTTTTTTTAGTATCTTCTTTCCTTTATCAGTTATCAACATATAGACACTTCTTAAGGGAATCAGATCTTCCACTTCCAAATCGAACTTTTTAAATAATTCTGTATCTAAATCGTATTCACAAAGATACGTTTCTTCAGCATATTTAAGTTTACTCATAAAATCACCCTTCTATAATCCTTCACTGCAATCTGAATTATAACTTTTCATAAATTTCAAGCAGAAGGTTTCCTCATCATACTGTATCTTTCCATCTTTATACTTTTGAAGCATGTTTAAAGTTTGATGAGGATAGGAAACATATCCTCTCAGGAAATTCCCTGAATTGCTGCTGAGGTTTTCTTCTTTCACGACACAGCTAATAAGCTCATCACAGAAATCTGCTATTCCATACTTTTTTAACTTAACAAAAAACTTTCCATAATCAATTTCTGTAATATTGTAGCTAATTCCCTTCATTGAGCTGATTTCAATGGAACTTTCACCCCTTAAATCTTTGAAGCCGCAATCTCCCAATATCATTTCTTCATTATCCATAGCTCTTTTAAACAGACTAAGATAATCATATTTTTTAATATAATCAATAGAACTTTTTGCCTTAATCAGGATTTCCATTACCTTTTTTCTGATATTTTCAGGAAAACAATCCATTGAAAAACTCTTATTTATTTTTTTATACAGAAAGTTCATTTCTTCTATATCCTCTCCGATTTTGCACTTGACAGACGGAGAAAGACCATAGGGGTATCCGTTTAAAATCTTATGAATCCTTGCAATGAGTTTTACCTGATTTAAAATATCCTCAAATTCACTTTTATTTTCAGTTCTTTTGAAATTTCTTTCATTAACCACAATCCCCTTGATGCCTAAATACTGTTCTATAGTTAAAAAATCCATGATGCACCCCTTTTTCAAAGTTCACTTAACAATTACCTTTTATATCTCATTGTTCATTGAAACTTGAATCCAGAATCTGCAAGTTTTTTTGTAAACTCACTTCTTTCTTCCTTATCTTCAATATATTTTTTTAACTTATCAGTGAAAAATTTTTCTCCCCATGGTTGTTGCTCCCAATAATACTGTATTCCTAACTGCCAGAATTGTTGCGGAAATTTTATAAAGGCAGCCATTATTTTATTATCATTTTTATATATTGGATTAACAGAATTATATTTTCCCAGCATTTCTGAAGCCTGATCAATATCCCACTTTCCATTTTTCATTACCCTTATTATCAGTGAAGATAAATCGTGAAGGCAGGTATCTAGAATACAGTAATCAAAATCTATTACATACAGCCCCTTATTTTCAGAAACCAAAACATTATGATGTGCAAAATCATGATGACAAAATCCTCTCTTAAATACTTCTTTTTCCATTCTTTCAAAATAATTATTGGCCTTCAGTTCCTCAATAGTCTCATCTATTATTTCAATCTCTTCTTCCAAAATTCCTAAATATAAATTATCAAATTCACTCTTATTAGCTTTCTGATTAATTCTTTTCTTAAAATCAAATATTTCTTTTTGTCTGGTTTTAAAATTCTCCAACCATTTAAACCAGTATATCCTTGGGCTCATCTCTGTACTGATATTAAATCCGGTGCTTGAAAAATGCAATTCAGCCAGCTTTTCAGTTACCTGCATTACCTCTGCAAAGTCATCATAATTACTCTCCCTGGAAGGTATCCAGTAAGAAAGATACCCATACATATTTTCAAATTCAATGTACTTATCTCCCTTCACTGTCTCAATTATTTCAGGTACATATTTAAAGCCCTTGTTTTGCAAATGCAGAATTGCAGACAATATAGTACGCAGTCTGGGATAATCATATCTGATAACCTTCAAACAAAAATCTCTATCAGTACCTTTAATTATATAAATATTTTTTTTAGGAATAATTTTTTTAACATTTAATCCATAGCTGTCTTTTAACAATTTTTTCATAGTTACAGGCTTCATTTAATCTCCTCCACCAGTAATTTCCACTTATTATATGCATATTTTTATATATTGGTGATTTTGTTCACTTTTACAATTCTGCTTCATACATATATAATAAATACTCAATGGAGTAATATATGAAAGTATGTATAGATGCCAGAGGATTGAATTGGTATAAAGGCACTGGAATAGGTACCTATACCAATAATTTAATAAAAAATATTTTAAAATTGAATTATGAAATTGATTACCACTTATTTTGGTCCGGAAATGGATATAATTCTTTAAAAAACAATAATGTCAAAATATTAATGGCCTCAAAAAAATATGAAAGCTTTTTCGAAAAATATTATATTCCATCTTATATAAAAAATCGGCAGATAGATATATATCATGTACCACAAAACGGAATTGGATTAATGGAAAACATAAAGTGCACCAAAATAGTTACAATTCACGACCTGATTCCATACGTTCTGCCTGAAACAGTGGGGAGAGGCTACTTAAAAAGATTTCTCACTGATATGCCTAAGATAATTGAGAACTCTGAAGGAATAGTCACTGTATCTGAATACTCAAAGAATGATATTTTAAAGTTTTTTCCATCATTTCCAGAGGACGACATATTCGTAACTCCTCTGGCAGCTGATGATATATTCAGACCACTGGATAAAATATACTGTAAAAAATTCCTGAAAAATTTTTATAATATAGAGCTCCCTTACTTCCTCTATTTAGGAGGATTCAGTCTTAGAAAAAATGTAAGGTCCTTAATACTGGCTTTTGAGAAAGCACTCCCTTCATTTAACAATGCAACTTCTCTTGTAATAGCAGGCATGCTAAAAGAAGAGGGGGAAATTTTAAAAACACTGGTGGAGGAACGGAATTTGGGAAAATATATTAAATTCATTGGTTTCTGTCCGCTGGAAACTCTTCCTGCCTTGTACAACAATTGTGAAGCATTTGTTTACCCTTCCATTTATGAGGGTTTTGGGTTACCGCCGTTGGAAGCAATGAGCTGCAAGGTTCCTGTTATTACCTCCAATACTACTTCAATTTCTGAAGTGGCAGGAGACAGTGCATTATATACAGATCCCTCAGATTTTCTGAGCATAGCAGAAGCACTCGTTAAGGTAAGAAATGATGAATCTTTGAGAATTCAGCTCAGTGAAAAAGCCTATCAGAGAAGCAGAAATTTTTCCTGGAAAAAAACTGCTGAAGCAACCCTAAAAGCTTATAGAAAAATCTATGAAAAGTATCTTTGTGATAAAAAACTACCCCTGGGGTAAAAATTAACCCCAGGGGCATCACTATTTTATATTTTCTTCCAGCTTCTTATAGTCCTGAACAGCGTTGTTTCTATTGCATATATTGACCATCAGGCTCCATATTTTTTCATTGTTTACCTTAGAAAAATCTGTATCAATTATTGAGTTTTTATAAAATGCTGTTGAACTTGGGAAAAAATCACTTTCTTTCAAATACTTTTCCATCAAGGTTTGATTGCTTACTGAAAAAGTAATGAAACTTATAGCCAACTCATTTGTTTCGTTGCTGTTTTTTATTATTGCAACATTTTCTCCATCCATTACAGCTGCCCTGTTCCCCCCTATTTCCAATGATGGCAGCATAGCTGCTGTCAGAGAATTCTCCGGATATTCATCTATAATAGTCTTGTAATTGTCCTTTGTTGCTACATGAGCTATAACAGTACCTTTCCCCATCAAATTATCATTTTTAATAGTATCAATTATTTCATTTACTTTATCTGCCTCAATTTGCTGATAGAACATAATATTTTTTATGGATTCCAAAGTGATATCACTATAATTAAAAAGGCTTACAGTTCCTTGTGACCTGTTTTTTATATCTCTTGAAATATCTAAAAGTTCCTTCCATGTTCTTATATTTTCTGCTTTATACCCATATTCCTCAAGAATATCTTTTCTGAAGAATAGAAATACAGGGTCATTTTCAAGAGGTACTGCAAGGACATCATTATTTATTGTAACCTCATTAATCCTCCAACTGTTGAAATTCTTACCATACTCATTCATGATATCCCCTGCATCATTTATTTTACTTTTTCCTGTATCGTTGAGATTTCTTAAATCCCTTGAGTTAATAGTGACAACAGATGGTGATTCCAGGCTTGTATTACCTGCTTCCATATAATTTATTACTTCATCCTCAGATTTCTCCTTCACAGTTATTGTTACCTTTTTATTCGTATCCATAAATTCTTTTGCTGAATCATTTAAATATCGAAAATTTTCCTTAGAAGCCCATATTATAATACTTCCCGTTAATTGTTTTAAATTCGTCATTTTAATATTTACATAGAATAATGACGCTGTAATCAACAAACTTATAGTTATTATAATATATTTCATTTTTATTCTCATCTGAATTCTCCTCAAATTACAACAAGTTTATGTTTCCTGGACAAATCAATTTTTATTATAAACTATTATATTTGTTTTTTCCCTTGCTGTAAATGCAAAGCATATTCTTTATAGAAATATTTACCACACAATTCCTATATATTTATGTGAAAAACACCTCCTGAATAACTACAAGGAGATGTTTCTTTTATATATAAGTAATTATTGGCTTTCTTGTGCTTTCATAGTGATTTGTAAGGTTATTTCCTTTCCAGACCTGTTAACAACAATCTTCACTGTATCTCCAGCTTTCAATTTAGCTTTTTCACTATTCAGCTGAGTGCTTGTTTTAATTGTAACCCCATTAAAGCTTGTAATTATATCTCCTGGCTCAATACCAGCTGTTTCCGCTGGCGAACTATTCTGAACTCCCCTTACCTGAACCCCTTCAACCAATCCCTGTTGCTTTGCTGCTGCTGCATCAATATCCTTGATTATAATCCCAATCATCAAATTTGAAGATGAATCTGCTGTGGAATTTGAACTGGTTTCTGAATTATTTGCATTTGCACTTGTGGATGGAGTACTTAAAGTTCCAATCTTACTTTTAGCATCGTTTATAGGAATAGAAAATCCTATCCCTTCTATACCGCTTTCACTTATTTTAGCAGTATTTATCCCTATAACTTCACCTTTTGAATTTATCAATGGCCCCCCACTATTACCCGGATTTATTGCAGCATCAGTCTGTATGTATACAGACGTTGTCCCATCCTGATTTTCAAGTGTTCTGCTTGCTGCACTTACTATTCCTTTAGTTACAGTACCTACAAAATCCTTTCCTAGGGGATTGCCGATTGCTATAACATCTTCACCTGCCTGAATGGTTGAGGAATCGCCAAGAGTTGCCACTCCAGGAACTTGAACATCATCTTCTAATGTAATTAAAGCCAGGTCCCTTACTGTATCATAGTTAACTACTTTAGCTTTATATTCTTTGCCGTTATTGAATGTAACAGTAACTGATTTTGCTCCTTCGATGACATGATAGTTTGTTAAAATATCACCGCCCTCATTAATTATAAAACCTGATCCCACACCTTCCTGCAATTGGCTGTAAAATCCCCTGTTTACCACACTTTTGGTAGATACACTTACAACTGCAGGGGCTACTTTCTTCACCGCATCGGTAACTGATAATGCATTTGAATCGCTTGTAAAAGAAACTGAACCGCCTGAATTATTAACATCTGTTGACGAAACCTTCAACTTACCGCTTTCAATCTGATTCTTAACTAAAAAATAGGTGGAAGGTATTGATACTCCAAGTGCAATTGCAACAGATATGCCTCCTACCAAAATGTACTTTGCTATATGACTGCTATTCTTGTTTCTTTGTTTTTTACCTTTCTTTTCTTTTCCATCATGAACCATTATAAAATCCGGTGTATAGGATTCCTCTGCCCCAACTTCTGATGTCTCTGATTCTTCATTTGTTTCCTGGAATAAAACTTGCTCCTCCTCTTCGCTGTTATCTGTTTTTTTTAATTCATTATTTATATTTTCATTTTTTTCTTCTTCATAATTGCTCATATTAACCAAACCTCCGTTAAAAACTCTTGAAATTATTCCTATATTAAAACTATAAACTATTATTGTGTCATATTTATGACAAAATTCAAATTTTATGTTCTCGTACCTGAAAAAAAGAGCAGAGGGATTCCTCTGCTCTTTATCACTTGTTTATAAATTTATCTTTTCCAATATGTATTTAATAGCTTCCAATGTTTTATTTTTATCTGATAGCGGAATAAATTGTCCGTTACTATCCGTAGCTATTTGATTAACGTACTTAGAAGTTGACATAAGAAGTAAATTTTTATCCGCTTCAAGATTAGACATTCTTGATACTATTGCCAGCGGTTTATTCCCCAAAATTCCTTCTTCCTGAGATGTACTGACTCCCTCTTCTAAATTTAATATTTCATTATATATTGCATGAGAATATTTGCTTCTTATCCTATTTGATAGAAACTCATCTTTAACCTGTTCTTTGGAATCATTAAATAATTCATCAGGAACTTCCAATAATCCAACTTTTGAACGGAAGAAAGATAATCCAAAATATGCACTGATATATTCAGCCTTATATTCTAATTTTTTACTTGTATAATTTTTAATATACTCATGATTTTTTATATATTTTTCATTAATTGGATCAATAAGTACAACTCCCTTAACTGAATCCGGATATGATTTAGCAAAATTAGTCATTACCAAAGAACCGTAACCTGAACCCACAAGAATATACGGTCCTGATACATTGGCCTTTTTTAGTGAAAGCTTAAGATCATCAGCCTGTTTTTGAATATCTATTTTATTACCGCCATCACTGTACCCGTAACCCATCCTGTCATATTGCAAAACTTTAACATTATATTTATCCCTCAAGTCTTTTTCGATAGTGTTCCATTCATTCAAATCCAAAGATATATCCGAATCAAATATTATAGTTACATCTCCTGAACCTGACTGGTTATAGTACATCTTTTTTTCATCTATCCTGGTATACTTTATTCTTGACGGATATTTTTCATCATAGATACCCTCAAGCATCCCTTGAAAAATTGTAAAAATCAACAATATTGAAATAACTGAATAAATTGTAATCTTAATAATTGCAAATGTGCTTATATTCCTTTTAGGCTTTAACTTTTTTATGCCGTTAGAATGGCGAAGCATCTTCATTTTACTTTATTTCTCCCCTAATTTTAAATTTGGTTTTGCATTTAAATCCATGCTGCTGATTTCCCCGTCAATTAATTGGAAATAAGCTGCACTTCCTATCATCGCCGCATTATCTGTGCATAACACTAAAGATGGGAAAAGAATATCAATTCCTTTTTCCTTTCCTTCCTTAATTAAACTGCTTCTTAAACAGCTATTGGATGCAACTCCCCCTGCAATTGCAATCTTGTTTATTCCCCTTCTTTTACAGGTATCCATAACATTTTTTGTAAGAACTTCAACTACTGATTTTTGGAAAGATGCTGCAACATCAGCCTTATTTATTTCTTCTCCCTGCATTTGTTTTTTATTAATATAGTTTAAAACTGCAGATTTTAACCCTGAAAATGAGAAATCTAAGGTATCCTCCTGAAATCTTGCTCTTGGGAAATAAATGCTGTCAGGGTTTCCTTCCTTTGATATTTTATCTATTTTAGGGCCTCCGGGATATCCCAGACCAATAGCTCTTGCTACCTTGTCAAAAGCTTCTCCTGCTGCATCATCTCTTGTTTCTCCTAAAATTTCATACTTTCTATACTCCTTTACATGAACTATGAATGTATTTCCTCCTGAAACCACAAGGGAAACAAAAGGAGGAACCAGTTCTTTATGATCAATAAAATTGGCACAAATATGCCCTTCAATATGATTTACACCTATTAAAGGTATGTCTAATGAATAAGCTAACCCTTTTGCATATTGCAAGCCTACCAAAAGAGCTCCTACTAATCCGGGGCCATAAGTCACAGCAATTGCATCAATATCTTCTAAAGATACATTTGCTTCTCTCAATGCCTCTTCAGTAACCCAATTTACAGCTTCAATATGTTTTCTTGAAGCTACTTCAGGAACTACTCCGCCAAATTTTTCATGTATATCAATTTGAGATGCTATAACATTGGATAAAACTTCTCTTCCATTTACAACTACAGCTGCAGAAGTTTCATCACAAGAACTCTCAATAGCCAAAATAACTTTTTTATCCATCACAATACCTCTTCTATCAAAAATATTCATATTGTATTATACTTTATAGTGAATATATAATCAATTTAAAGAGTCTAACAATTTTATAACAAGGAGATTTTATATGAATAATTCTTATGCAAAAGTTGTAGTACAAGGGTCTCCCATAACAAAATCCAATTTCAAACTATTTAATACTAATGGACGTGCCATACTTCCATATAATTCAGGAAAATATCATGATCGATATGCTATTTATGAGGAAGAAATATCATATGCTGCCAAATCTCAAAATCCTAATACAGTCTTAGATGAAGGTCTAATAGCAATACTTAAAGTTTATTATAAAAGTTCCAAGCGTCACCCGGATACAAACAACATAACCAAAAGTATCTTTGACGGAATCGAAAAAAGCGGACTCATTGTTAATGATGCTCAAATTAAAACCATTTATATAGAAGAATTTTATGATAAAGAAAATCCACGGTTTGAACTTGAACTTTTCGGAGAAAGCGAATATGAAATAAGCTGCAAAATAATTCCCAGGGAAGTAAAGATCAATAAAACTATATATTCTCCGGCATCTAACAAAAAGAGAAGTATTAAAATCACTTCTTCTGATAAAAATATTATAACCTGCGATTTCTGCAATAAATCAATAAAATCAGATGATTACATAAAAGCCAACAATGGAAAAACCTTTATTTGCAAAAGTTGCTTTAAAAAATCATTTTAGAGGTGTATATATGGATGCCGTTTTTTTAGGAGACAGCCTGACTTTCGGGTATGGAGTACCCAAAGAAAGATCATGGGTAAACTTAATATCAAAATCTGTTGATTTTTCATATTTAAATAAAGGAGTAAACGGAGATACTACTGCGGGTATGCTTTCAAGAATATGGAGAGATGTAATACAGATTAGCCCTGAATATTGTTTTATTCTTGCAGGAACCAATGACTTTTTAATGAATAGGCCCTATGAATCAATAAAAGATAATATCTGTTTGCTTCAAAAAGAATGCGAGGAAAATAATATCAGTACAATTCTCATGATTCCCCCATATATAGATAAAGAAAAAGCTTCATGCTGCTGGAGTTCCACTCCTGATTATGATCTTATTAATGAATCACTTGAAAAACTTAAGAATGATTTCATAAAAGCCATAGATTTGTTTTCATTAACAAAGAGCTCATTTCTATCCGGACAGGATATTTATTTTGATGGCATTCATTTGAATGAAAAAGGGAACTCATTGATTGCAGCCCATTTGTTAAATTTATTATCCGAAATTATAAATTAATTCTTTATAAACGCAATATACAGGGAGACCTCCTGAAGGTTCCCTGTATATTATCTTTTTGCCATTATATATTTTACGGCTTCTTCTCCTGCTTTTTCCCCCTCAATTATGGAGTCATCAGCCCATATTCTTGGGTTTAAAACAGCACCTGCAGCGAATATCCCCTCCTCTGATGTCATAAGGTTTTCATCTGTCTCTGGTGACCCGTCTGCTTCGTCTAAAACAACACCAGCCTTCTGCAAAAGCTCTGTTTCGGCTTTCCACCCTACAGTAAGAAGCAGGCTGTCACAGAATATTTCCTTTTTTTCTCCTGTTGAGATATTCTCAATTTCCAAACCGGTTATTCTTTCTTTACCAAAAACATTCTTTATCCTGAAGCCTTTGTAAACAGGTATATTAAATAGTTCAGGTATATCCCTGTATTCTTTAATTTTTGCTCTTATGGTACTTTTGCTTTCAATCATAGCTTCAATTTTAGCTCCTTCGATAGCCATCCTTCTTGCAATAATAAGAGCTCTGTCATTAGTTCCTAATAATACAACCGATTTGCCAGGAAGATATCCCTGTAAATTAACAAACTTATGAGCAGTTCCTATTGTATATATTCCTGAATAACTTTTTGTAGCTATTTCTATGGCTCCTGTATATTTTTCCCTTGAACCCGTTGAAAATATTACGCTTTTACTTTTTATTGAAACAACTCCTTCTTTAGGAGCAACATATGTGATCACTTTATCCCTTGTAACATCCAAAACTGTTGCGGACACTATATACTTTATTCTATTTTTTTTTATTTTATCTGTAAGGTACTGCATTAATTCGGTACCGGTTATCTTTTTCCCTAAAACTTTTTTACCAAAACCATTATGGATGCATTCTATTAAGGCTCCTCCCAACCATTCTTCCCTCTCTATTATGAGAATATCTTCTATTCCATTTTCTTTAGCTTTTATTGCAGCTGCCATTCCTGCCGGTCCTCCCCCGACAACCACTAAATCATAAACTTTCACCATAAGTCTCAAGTCCTTTCCAGACAAATAAAATCCTTATCCATATTAGTAATAATATATATTTTAACACAGTATAAATCTCAGTAAAAGATTTGATAACTCTTTTTCAGATATATGAATAAATATTAAGCTGAAAATATATTCTAATTAGAAGGAGGTGTTATAGTGGCAAGAAAAGAAGGAAAAAAAAAGTTTAATAAAAAACACATAGATCATGATCCTCAATCAGAAAGCGCTAAAGCTACATATTCAAGCGAAAAGCAAAAATCCAATTAAAAATTCTTTAGTCATTTTACTTATAGGGTGAATAATCAATATCTTTCGCCCTATTTTTTATTTGTTCATCAATAAAAAGTAAATAAAATTTATTAAGGATTAGTTATGATTTTGTTAATTGATTTGTAACACTACATAAGATATAATTCTCTAGTAAGCATTGCTTTATTTAGGAGGAAAAAATGGATATACGAAATTTAAAAATTTCTCTGAAAGAGAATTTGAAAATCAAGCTGTCAAAGAATACTGCTGTCAGAACCATTTTCTATATTCTTATAGTACTGGATTTAACTTTAAAAGGTGTCTTTTTTCAAGGATTTATACAAAGTAAAACACCTTATAACTTTAACTTTTGGACAGGCTACGCTTCAGCCTCCCCATTTATCAGATATTACATAGCTTTTGCAGCTATATTTATAAGCATTTCCTTGCTTTTTAAAGGCATAGGAAAATGGATATTTCCAATGGTTTTAAATATTGCCCTTACTTTTCTGTTTGTATTGGACTTGTGGTATTTCAGAGGATTCCAGACAGTTCCTTCTGTAATAGTTGCTACTCAAACCGCTAATTTAGATAATATGTCCGGTTCAATTTTATCCCTTACAGCTGCTTCAGATTTAATCTTCTTAGCAGACTTACTTATACTGATCCCTTACATAGTAATATTCAGAAAAAGCTTTAATAAAGTAAAAAGTAATTTTAAGGGCTTTGCCTCTGCTTTTTTACTTTCAATTATGTATATAGGATATGTTCCTTTCAACATAACTGTTTTAGGAAACAAAGATGTAAATAACTCTTACTTATTTTCCAACTATGACTCTACAAATACAGTAAGATATTTTTCTTCAATAGGCTATCACGTTCTTGATCTTTACAATACCTATAATGACTTGAAACCTTACCAATTAACGACTAAGGAACAGGAACAAATAAAAAATTTCTATGCGAAAAAGAATGAGAATATTCCTGATAATGGTTATAAGGGCATATTTGCAGGAAAAAATCTCATTGTAATTCAAGTAGAATCCTTAGAGAATTTTGTAATTGGACAAACGGTAAATGGACAAGAAATAACTCCAAACTTAAACAAACTATTAAAGAGTTCCATTTACTTCCCTAAAATTTTTGAACAGGTTAATGAAGGTACAAGCTCTGATTCAGACTTGATGGTAAATACCGGAATGCTGCCTTTGAAAAAAGGAAGCACTTTTTTCAGATATCCAAACAGAGACTATGCTTCTCTTCCTAAACTCTTAGGTGAATATGGATATGAATCTGCAGCTATTCATCCTGATAAAGGAAGCTTCTGGAATTATGCTGAAGGATTAAAGGGCATAGGATTTAATAAATTTATTGATTATTATTCCTTTAATGCAGATGAAGTAATAGGCTTAGGCTTAAGCGATAAAACCTACTTCAGGCAGGTTGTTCCAATGATTAAAAATATGAAACAACCCTTCTACGCTTTTACTGTAACCTTAACTAACCATGGTCCATTTGAACTTCCTGAAAAGTACAAGGAACTAAACCTTACAGGAGAACTTAAAGATTCTTTACTGGGAAACTCTTTTGAGACTGTTCATTATACAGATAAACAAATAGGATTATTCATTGAAGAACTTGATAAAAGCGGCCTGTTAGATAATACTGTGGTTGTAATAGAAGGAGACCATACAGGTGTTCACAAATATTATAATGATAAAGTAAATGAAATGCAGAATCCAGAATCATGGTGGTTGGATAACAATAATTCATCAGTGCCATTCATAATATATCAAAAAAACAATCCATCACCTGCCAAAATAGATACATTTGGCGGACAAGTTGATATAATGCCTACTATTTCCTATGTTATGGGAATTGATGAAAGCAAATATATCAACAATGCATTAGGAAGAAACTTGCTAAAAACAGAAAAATCATTTGCTTATCTTACTAATGGAGCCTTAAGAGGCACTCTTAGTGATGACGACGCCGAACTGTATAAACAGGTTTTTGATATTTCAGACATAATTATAAAAAGTGACTATTTTAAAAATTACGCTTCTAATTAAATATAACTTCAATTGAAAAATGGCCTGAATCTTTTTATAGGATTCAGGCGATTTAATTTCTATATATAATTTAATTGCTTACAGGTGATGCATTTTTCAGAAATACATTTCCCCACATTCTGACGAAGTCTCCATCAGCCCACTCAGTCATTATTACACTTTCATCTTTATCTTTTTTTATTATCTTAATAGGCTGTCCCTTTAATTTTCCATCTTCAATTTCATAAACAAGTATATTTTCATCTAAAACAAGTAATGCAAGCTTTCCATTGGGTGAAGAGTAAATATCTCTTATCATTGGATTTTCTGATTTGACTATACTCCATTTTACTGATAACTCATCAAAGTTAACCAGTCTTTTTATTTCTACATTTCTAATATCAAAATCTATGGGTTTACTGCTTTTATTCTCCTGATATCTTCCTTCCAATACCCATTTTCCAAACTTTCTTACTAATGACAAATTAGTAGTATCAAGTTTTGTTTGAAAATCCCTGGAATCCAAGTTATTACTTACAGCTACTTCAGCAGCATTCTTAAAAGCTTCATATCCATAAATTCCATCTAATAATTCAACTGAAACCCCTTTATCTGCATATATATTGTCTACAGGAATTATTTTAAATTTGCTGTTTGCAGCAGTGTAATCATAATCGAATTCTTCAGTTGAAATATAATTGCTTCCAACATAAAGCAAATTTAAAAATCTGTTATTTTCTCCTGACTTAATTTCACCTTTTGTAACTTTATATTGGTTTTTGCTGTTTATTGAATATGTATCAAAATATTCATATCTTTTACCATCTTCTTCATAACTGTTCGGTACAAGTTCCCAGAATCCCTTAAGCCTTGGATATAAAATATTGTCTCTTTGGTATACTTGCTGTACCTCTCCATTTTCATAAGAAATCCATAATGTCCTGTATTTTTCTGGCTGAACAGTTGTACTCTCATTAATCTGCCTGTCTTTTTTCAGTCCTAAATATAATCCTACGGATTTGCTTTCATCTCCATCTGCCATTAAATTATTTGTAACGTTTGATTCACTTTCTATATCCGGATAATCAGCAACACTATCAGATATCTTGCTTAGCTTGTATATATAATCATTGCTTATGGCAAGAATATTATTGTCATCAATCATAACCACTTCAGAAATTAACCCGTTATTTTTAAGAATACTCATTACATCAGCATCAATATTGTCATCTTGAACTATTTTATCTTCAATATTATATTCAAAAGAAAGATAGTTCTTAAGATTTATAACTCTCAATTTATACTCAATTTCTTCATAAGATCTATTTTCAATATATGCTTTATTTTCCGAAAAATAATAGTATTGATTATTTATAGACTCAGTCTTTTTTTCTTTTATATTATAACTTGAAACCTTCTGCCATTTACCTACTATATTAATATTGTTGGAAGAAGGAGGCATAAGCCGCTTGAAGTCATTACCAGAAACATTAATTTTTGAGGATATTAATATCAATACAAGAAAGCTTAAAAGCATTATAATCACTTTATATTCTTTCTTCATTTCTTCACCCTTTCTAATCCCTGAACGCAGTAGGAAGTTTTATTATAACCTCTGTACCCATTCCCAACTTGCTTTTTATTTCAAAAGTTCCTCCGTGCAATGCTATGATTTCATCGCAAATAGACAATCCAATGCCAGTTTGAGATCTTGAATTTTTTCCTTTTACAAACTTATCTTTTATTTTTGGAAGTAAATCTTCCTCAATTCCACACCCGTTATCTCTAAGAATAATTTGAATTTGGCTGTTTTCTGCTTTACTGATTGTGAGAGTTATTTCTCCCCCTGGCTCTGTAAAATTAAAAGCATTGTCGATAATATTAATAAACACCTGTTTCATCCTGTTCCCATCTGCCCATATTTCCGGAAGGTTATCTTCGATATTTATATTGAAATTTTTATTATCTCTGGTTGCTCTGGGGGTCATATATATTTTAATGTAATCTACAATATCCTTAAGCTTGATCATTTCTTTTTTCAAGGCAATCTTCCCTGAAACAAGCCTTGAAAAATCCAGCAATTCCTCAACCATTTTAGACAGCCTTTCGGTTTCTTTTCCTATTATGCCCAATCCCATCTTTACAACTTCCTCATCTGAGTAATCTTCACTTATTGTTATTACCCATCCTTTTATTGCTGTAAGCGGTGTTCTTAGTTCATGGGATACAGATGAAATAAAATCATTTTTCAGCTTTTCTCTTTTAGACAATTCCTCCGCCATATAATTTAAAGTTGATGACAGCTTTCCGATTTCATCTTTTGAATTGTTCATGCTCCTTATATTAAGGTCCCCG
Organism: Clostridiaceae bacterium; assembly: GCA_040217795.1. Taxonomy (GTDB): domain Bacteria; phylum Bacillota; class Clostridia; order Clostridiales; family Clostridiaceae; genus Clostridium_T. Next base: position 1,600 of record JBEHWK010000070.1, on the reverse strand, counting down.
GCTGCCATTGTTTCTGCAACCGTGGTAAGCTCCTTTATGGGATTGATAATGCCTTTAGCCAATACCCAGCTTATTACAGCTCCTATTCCAAGTACAATCAATGAAATTGTAATAAAGAATAGAGCTATGACTTTTATTGAATTATTTACATCCTTAAGAGAAATTATATATCTCAGCACACCGGTGATTTCTCCATTATGCTTCAGGGGATAAGATATTGCCATTACCGGTTCGTTATAATAGCTGACCCTTCCTATCCACCTTTCGTACTCTCCCTTTATTGCTTTTTTTACATCATTAGTATCTATTTGAACATTTTCCTTTACTCCCATGGAGTCCATCAGAAGCTTGCCATTGATATCTAATATCTGTACCTCAGCATTGCTTTCACTCCAGAAAACATCTATATTGTTATATATGTTCTCTTCAAGTGGTGTATAGGAAAAATACTTATTATAAAAGTCTGCAGATGTATTCAGCTTGCTTTTCAGCACCTGTTCAGTACTGTCATAATAATATGTTCTCATATAATTTATCATGAGTATGTTCAAAATTAATACAATAAAAAATATTATGGAAATGAAGTATTTAACCATTTTGGTTTTAACACTTTTATTCATATATATTTTTATTTTTTCCATCTGTACCCCGTTCCCCAAACAGTTTCTATATAATCAGGAACTGATGGATTATCTTCTATTTTAGATCTCAGCCTTCTGATATTTACATCGACAATTTTAGAATCCCCAAAAAAGTTATAATCCCAAACCAAGTTCAGCAGCTCATCTCTTGAAAATGCTTTTCCGGGGTTCTCCATAAATATTTTCAGCATCATATATTCCTTTGGCGTCAAATCAATTTCTACATTATTTTTATATACTTTCTGAGCATAAGTATCAATTAAAAACGCACCACTCTTAATTTTGTCACTTTCTTTTTCTTTAACATCTATTCTTCTAAGCAAAGATTTTACCCTCAATGTTAATTCAATAGGGTTAAAAGGTTTAACAACATAATCATCTGCTCCATATTCCAACCCCATAATTTTATCCATATCCTGCCCTTTAGCTGTTAACATGATTATCCCCATCTTGGGAAATTCTTTCCTTAATATTTCACATACTTTATATCCATCCATTCCAGGCAGCATTAAATCCAAAATAGCTACATCTGGCTTTTCCAATAAAGCCTTTTGGACTCCTTCTTCTCCGGTTGCTGCTTCTATTACCTCAAAATCGTTTCTTTTAAAATTTATATTCAGAAACCCTCTTATATTATCTTCATCTTCAACAATCAAAATTTTGTACATATTTTCACCCCTCACTAAAAAATAGAGAAGCACATACTTCTCTATTCATTATATCATTTTCCCATATAATATTATAATAATACATATCTCTTTCATATTGCGTAACAAATCAGTTAATATCATATTTATTTTTACATAAAATAAAAAAACTCAGCATCTGCTGAGTTACTTATCATTTAAATGGCTCCGCGGAGAGGGCTCGAACCTCCAACCTATCGGTTAACAGCCGAGTGCTCCACCATTGAGCTACCGCGGAACATCAATTTGGCGACTCCCTACTCTCCCACACAG
>JBEHWK010000069.1:0-18081 GCA_040217795.1 Clostridiaceae bacterium | reverse complement strand
AGTTGTGCTTCAATAAATATTTTATACCGTAACCGACAGCGATTGCTCCTAAAGACATGAATACAATATTTCTTTTGTATGACATGTCTTTGCAGCAGAAATAGTGAACCTGGGAACTTTTTGTATCATTAGTGCCTGAGTCCATAGAGGACTTAAAGTCCGAAGTCTTATCTTTAATATATCCAATTATATTTGAAATGTTTTTTGTATACTTTTGAATTAGTGGTTCTATTGATGGCTGCCCTGAAGAATTGAAATTATTATGGCTAATTTTTGGCATTCGCTTTCTTTTAGATAAATACCTCAGTTCTTTATTTAGATTTACTCCTATACTTGTATACACCGAAATCACCTCAATAGTATTGTTTCCGGTTTTGAGAGTTTTATGAATATTAATTATAATTTCACTGTTATTTTTATCGGTTTTATAAGGGAAATAGATTCTTTCCTATACGATAAAAAACTTGCTTTTAGTCTTAAAGCAAGTTTTTTGAGTTTTTAGTTATTACTAATCCAGTTTTCAAGAGCCTTTGCCAATTGATCAGGGCAAGAGGTGGATTTGTGGTTACAGGTAATTCCTTTTAGCTTGGAAATTACTTGAGTAACCTCCATGCCTTCAACCAGAGAACTGATACCTTTAAGGTTTCCGTTACATCCTCCTACGAAAGAAATATTTTTTACCCTGTTATCTTCAATATCGAAATTAATTTCTCTTGAACATACACCTGATGTTGTAAATTTCATTCTTAATCATCCCGCTTTCTATTTAACAGCTATCATTTCTATTTCTATTTTAGCATCTTTAGGCAGCCTAGCCACTTGCACAGCACTTCTTGCAGGCGGGTTTTCCTTAAAATATTCAGCATAGACTGCATTCATTTCAGAAAAGTCATTCATATCTGAAAGAAATACTGTGGTTTTAAATACATTTTCTAATGAAGATCCAGCTGCTTCTATGATTGCTTTACAATTTTCCAAAGATTGTTTAGTTTGTGCCTGAATACCTTCAACCATTTCTCCAGTCTTTGGATTTAGTGGTATCTGACCTGAAGTATATATTAAATCACCAATCTTAACACCTTGAGAATAAGGTCCTATAGCTCCTGGAGCATTTGAAGTTGAAATTATTTCTTTATTCATTTTGTTAACCTCCCTGAATTAGATAGTAATCTAATCTTTTAATTTGCCTGAAATAAATTTTATCACAGGGGTTTTAAATTTACAATAAATTAATGGGAGGCTTCAGTTTAAAAAGGACATTGGATGAAAATAATATTTTTAAAGGATTTGAAGGAGGTATTTTTTATGGTTCAATCAATAAGTTTCCCGACAAAATTTCCGGCACAGCATCAAGGGGTACAGCCTGGGCTAGAAAAGGACATGAATCCTCTTCCGGTGTATAAAGCAGACCAATATGGTTTGATGAATAATCGGTTAAAGGATAAGGTGGTGCTTATAACAGGAGGAGACAGCGGAATTGGAAGAGCTGTTGCTGTAGGTGCTGCTAAAGAAGGTGCAAAGATATCAATTGTATATTTAAATGAAGAAGAGGATGCAGAAATTACAAAGAGAGAAATAGAAGCAGCAGGCGGGGAATGTTTACTTATAAAAGGGGACATAACTCAAAAAAGTTTTTGTTTTAAAGCAGTGTCAGACACTGTAAAAAAGTTTAATGCTGTAAATATATTAATTAGCAATGCTGCAGTTCAATTTCCTCAAAATAGTATAGAGGACATTAATGAGCAGCAATTGAGAAAAACCTTTGAGACAAATGTATTTGGTGCATTTTTCATCATTCAGGAAGCTCTTAGCCATATGGAAAGTGGAGACTCAATTATTATCACAACATCAATTACAGCCTATAAGGGGCATGAAACTTTAATTGACTATGCAAGTACAAAAGGAGCCCTTACAACATTGACCAGATCATTAGCAGTTAATTTAGCCCAAAGAGGTATCCGGGTAAATGCTGTAGCCCCGGGTCCTGTTTGGACTCCATTGATTCCTGCATCCTTTGACAAAAATAAGGTGGCTGAATTTGGAACAGACAATCCTGCAGGCAGAGCTGCAGAGCCTGTTGAATTAGCTGGAATATATGTTTTTTTAGCTTCACAGGATGCTTCTTTCATAAACGGAGCAACAATTCATGTAAATGGAGGAGCTATGGTTGTCAGCTGAAAAAGGAATTTTAACAGGTGGACGGAAAGTTATGACAATTACTCGGTAATTTCTTTTAAATAAGCTATGTGTAATATACAGCAATTATGCTATAATAAAAAAATAATTTATATAAAAGATAAGGGAGCTGAGTAACTTGAAATGGGGCAGAGAAGCTGTTAAAAACAGTAAGAGGATAGTTGTTAAAGTCGGCACATCAACGCTTACATATGATAACGGGAAAATAAATCTTGGAAGAATTGAGAGACTTGCAAGAGTTTTGTCAGATTTAAATAATCAAGGGAAAGAAGTGATATTGGTTTCTTCAGGAGCCATAGGGGTAGGCTGCAGTAAACTTAATTTAAAAGAAAGACCAAGGTCAATCAGGGAAAAACAAGCTGTAGCAGCTGTGGGACAATGTGAATTGATGCACATATACAGTAAATTGTTTGGAGAGTATGGAAATATAGTGGGGCAAATACTGTTGACAAGGGCAGTTATTGAGGATCCGCATATAAGAAAAAATGTAATAAACACATTTGAAACCTTATTAGAAAAGGGAATAGTTCCTGTAGTTAATGAAAATGATACCGTATCTATTGATGAGATAAGAAATATGCTTAACTTTGGAGACAATGACAATCTCTCAGCAATAGTAGCAAAATTAGTGAAAGCAGATCTTCTGATAATATTATCAGACATTGATGGTTTCTATGATTCAGACCCAAGGGTAAACGAAAACTCTAAAATGTTGAAAGAAATATATGAGATAACACCTGAGCTGGAGGATTTTGCAGGAGGGGCAGGAACAGCCCAGGGAACAGGCGGAATGAAGACTAAGCTTGAGGCGGCAAAGGTTGCCATGGGTGCGGGTATCGCTATGGTTCTGACTAATGGTAAAGATCCGGATATTCTAAGGAATATAGTTCAGGGAGAAGAAATAGGAACGTTGTTCATTAATAAAAGAGGTGACAATTGATATGGCAGATTTGATATGGAAAGGTAAAGAAGCAAAAAAAGCAGCAAGGTTTTTGTCCATAGCTTCCACTAAAGATAAAAATTCCGCGTTGGAGAAAATCGGGGATTTGCTTCTTTTAAAAAAGCAGCAAATAATTGACGCAAACTTAAAAGACATAAGCGCAGCTTTAGAGAAAAAAACAGCTGATGTTATGATTGACAGATTGAAACTTACTGAGGCCAGGATTGAAGATATGGCAGCCGGGACAGTCCAGGTGGCAGCTCTTAATGATCCCGTGGGAGAAGTGACTGGAATGTGGAAAAACAAAACCGGTCTGCAGATAGGAAAGCAAAGAGTTCCGTTAGGGGTAATAGGCATAATATATGAATCAAGGCCTAACGTAACTGTCGATGCTGCAGCTTTATGTCTTAAAACAGGGAATGCTGTTATTTTAAGAGGCGGGAAAGAGGCTATAAACTCCAACATGGCAATTGTTGAGATTATAGGAGATGCTTTAGAAGAGGCTGGTTTTCCAAGAAACTGTGTACAGCTCATTGAGGATACCAGCAGGGAAACAGCTAAAGAGATGATGAGGCTTAATGAATACATAGATGTATTAATTCCAAGAGGTGGTGGAGGGTTGATAAAAACTGTAGTTGAGAATTCAACTATTCCTGTTATCCAGACTGGTGTAGGAAATTGTCATATTTATGTAGACAGTGAAACAGACTTGGAAATGGCTAAAAAAATAATAGTGAATGCAAAATGCAGCAGACCTTCAGTTTGTAATGCCTGCGAAACATTGCTGGTGCATGAAAAGTCAGCAGAAGCATTTTTGCCATGGGCGTATGAGGCACTTAGAGAATATAATGTTCAGGTAAGAGGATGTGAAAGGACTGTCAAGCTTATACCGGAGGCAGTAAAGGCAAATGAACAAGATTGGGATACGGAATTCCTGGATTATATTCTTGCTGTGAAAGTAGTTGATTCTCTCGAGGAGGCCATAGAACATATAAATACACATGGAACAAAACATTCAGAAGCAATCGTTACAACCAATTATTTTAATTCTCAGAAGTTTTTAAGAGAGATAGATGCGGCAGCTGTATATGTAAATGCATCTACAAGATTTACGGATGGCTTTGAATTCGGGTTTGGAGCAGAGATTGGGATAAGTACCCAGAAACTGCATGCAAGAGGCCCTATGGGGTTAAATGAACTTACATCAATTAAGTACATAATATATGGTGAGGGTCAGGTAAGATAGTATAGTTTAACAAATAAGCAATAAAAAAAGAGGCATTGCCTCTTTTTTATTGCTTATTTTTTTGAAATTACTCTTTTTAACTGTATAAGAACTGTTGGAGCAAGAGCTAACAGTACAATTTCAATCTGGTTATTCAAGGATAATGGTGTAATTAAGAATAATGGCCTTAGTGGACTGATGTTCAGTATTGCAAATAAAAGTACAGCGCCTGCGAATATGGAATACCAGATATATTTATTTGTGAATAATCCTATCTTGAATACTGATTGAGTACCTCTGCAGTTAAAGCTGTGGAATAACCTTGACAGGCACAGGGTTGAGAATGCGAAAGTGCTTGCTGTCCCATGTCCTCCAAGATTTGATCCAATGTAATATGCACTCATGGTAGCAATTGTTATAAGAATACCTTCACTGGCAATATATTTTAAGAAATCTGCTGAAAGTATGGATGAATTAACATCCCTTGGCTTTTCTTTAAGAAGATCTCCCTGTTTCTTTTCAACGCCCAGTGCAATTGCTGGTAAGCTGTCGGTTACAAGGTTTATGAAAAGTAGGTGGACTGGTTCAAATGGAAGGGCCAATCCCACTACTGAAGCATATAAAACTGAAAGTATTCCTGCTGCATTGCCGGAAAGAAGAAACTTAATTGAATTCTTTATGTTTGAATATATTTTTCTTCCGTTGGCAACAGCTTTCACTATTGTTGCAAAGTTATCGTCAGTCAGTATCATTGAAGCAGCATCCTTGGAAACCTCGGTACCTGTAATTCCCATGGCTATACCTATGTCAGCCTGCTTTAAGGCAGGAGCGTCGTTAACTCCGTCTCCTGTCATTGCAACAACCATTCCTCTTTCCTGCCAGGCCTGAACTATTCTGATTTTGTGTTCAGGGGTTACTCGTGCATAGACAGATATTTTTGGGACTAAGTCCTTAAGTTGTTCTTTGGATAGATGGTCAATATCTTTTCCTTCAATAGCCTCGGAAATATCTTCTAAAATTCCTATTTCCTTTGCAATTGCGGAAGCTGTGATTTTATGATCGCCGGTAATCATAACAGGTTTTATTCCTGCAATCTTACAGTCTGCAACAGCTTTTGCTGATTCCTCTCGAGGTGGATCTATCATAGCTACCAAACCGACAAATGTATAATCCATTTCATCAGATATGGATATTTGCATTTCGCCATCAATGGTTTTGTAAACTAAAGCAAGAACTCTCAGACCCTTTTTTGAGAAACTTCTGTTAGCCTCTTCGATATTTATTTTATCTTCAGGTGTTATTTTTCTTATACCCTCTTCAGTTTCAATAGAGATGAGTTTATGGATAAGTACATCAACTGCACCCTTAGTTATCATTACATGGTCTTCATCAAAATTATGAGTAGTACTCATAAGCTTTCTTTCTGAGTCAAAAGGAATTTCGCTTTTCCTTGTGTGAGATGTTCTTATTTCTTCCGCAGTCTTTGAATATTGAGAAGCAAGCTTTACTAAAGCTACCTCAGTGGGATCTCCAATTTCAGCACCTTCTCTTATTGAAGAGTCATTGCACAGCACCATGGCTTTAAGGAAAAATTCATGTGTAGAATCAGACATGTTTAAATCCTGGCTTAAGATGGAATTATCATATATGTATAATTCCTTAACCTGCATTTTATTTTGAGTCAAGGTTCCTGTCTTATCAGAACATATAACAGATACTGAACCGAGACTTTCAACAGATTTTAATTTCTTTACGATAGCCCCCTCTTTAGCCATTTTTTGAGTTCCTAATGCCAGAACGATTGTGACTATGGAACTAAGGGCTTCAGGAATAGCGGCAACAGCCAGGGCTATTGAGAACATAACTGAATCTATAATAGGAAGACCTCTTGAGATATTTACAAAAAATATAACAAAGCATATAGCTAATATAAGAATGGTGAGTTTTTTTCCGAAATCATCCAAAGTTTTTTGGAGAGGAGTTTTCTTTTCTTTTGTATCTTTAAGCAGCTGGGCTATTTTACCTATTTCTGTATTCATACCGATTCCGGTTACTAGTATCTTACCACGGCCGTAAGTAACCAATGATCCTGAAAAGACCATATTTGTCCTTTCGGCTAATGGGATCTCATCCTGAGAAAGCACATCGCTGTTTTTATCAACATTTATTGATTCACCTGTCAAAGAGCTTTCATTGACCTGAAGAGAGTAGTTGTCTATGATTCTTCCGTCTGCAGCAACAAAATCTCCTGCTTCTAAAATGGCTATATCTCCAGGCAATAATTCCCTTGAAGGAATTTCAATTTTATTGCCGTTTCGGATTACCTTTGAATTGGGAGCAGCTAAAGCCTTAAGACTTTTTAAAGATGCTTCGGCCTTCAAATGCTGAACAGTTCCTAGAATTGCATTCATTATGAGAACTGCGAGAATTACTATTGTACTTTCTTTATTGCCTACAGCAAATGATACAATGGATGCACCCAAAAGTACAAATACTAAAAAGTCCTTAAATTGTTCAAGAAAAATTGTAAAAATACTTTTCTTATGACCTTCCGCCAGTTCGTTAAAACCATGGGCACTCCTAAGATTCTGGATTTCATCAGAATTAAGCCCATTCAGTGAAGTATTGAATTCATTTAAAAGTTCTTCACTATTTTTGTTAAAATAATTACTCATTTTCCCAACTCCTTATAATATAAAATTACAAAAGCCTATTGGACAATAGTTTAATTTATCATTACAAATAGTGTAACCTTAAAAGTACCCTTTATAATGAAAAAGACTTTTAATATAATTCCTCACAAAAAAGAATCATATTAAAAGTCTCGTAACCTAAATATAGGTACACAGCACCAGACTATAAGATAGTCGACCTGTTGATGGTGTGTTTGGAACTACTCCCTTTTAAGTTATTGATTTATAAGTTAAGAGTATCACATATGGAATAGACTGTCAACAAATCAATCTTTGTGATAAAATGATTTAAAGTTTTATTTTTAAGAGAGAGATGATAGCATGGAGTATACTTTAATAACAGGAGCATCTTCAGGTATTGGTTATGAGCTGTCCAAGTTATTTGCTTCAGAGGGAAAGAACTTATTTCTCATAGCCAGAAATAATGAGAATTTATTAAAGGTCAGGGATAAACTCAAGGGTTTAAAGGACATAGAGATATATGTTTTGGCAGCAGATCTCAGTAAAAAAGATTCTGTGGAGAATATATTAAATTTTGTCGAGAAAAATAATATTGTTGTGGATAATATAATAAATAATGCAGGCATAGGAGATTTCGGAGAATTTGTAAATTCTGATGAGGTCAGGCAATATGAGATGATACAAATTAATATCATAGCGTTGACAAAACTTACAAGATCATTTTTACCTAAGATGATTTGCAGAGGAAAAGGCGGTGTACTGAATGTGGCATCAACAGCAGCTTTCGCTCCCGGGCCTAATATGAGCGTCTATTATGCAACAAAAGCTTATGTACTGTCTTTTACTGAGGCTCTTTATGAGGAGTGCAGCGGTAAAGGAGTAAGGATAATGGCGTTATGTCCTGGTGCAGTAGACACAGGATTTCAAAAGAAGGCTGGAATAAAAAAATCCAGGTTAGCCGGAGGAAATATTATGAGTTCAGAAGAAGCAGCATTGAAAGGATACAATGGATTTACCAAAACTGACAAGGCGGTGGTCATTCCGGGATTTAAAAATAAGCTTCTTATACAAATGATGAGGATTTTGCCGAGATTCGTAATAAGAAAAATAATAGGAAAAGTAAACATGAGGTGAAATATGGGAAAATATGATGGATATTTGCTGGTATCAGATATGGACGGGACAATTATAGACAGCAAAGGGTGTATTTCGGAGGAAAATAAAAGAGCAATAAAATATTTCGTAGATAATGGAGGCCAATTTACTTTGGCAACAGGAAGAATGCTTGAATCTGCTTATAGGTATATAAGGGATTTGCCATGCAGACTTCCGGTTATTTTATACAACGGAAGCAAGATATACGATTATGAGAGCAAGAAAGTTATATATGAAGTTTACCTGGAGGAAAAAGCAAAGGGTATTCTAAGGGAGTTAAAGAAAATTTATCCTAAGTTTGGGTTGGAGATTTACTCTGAAGAGAATGTGTACATATATAACAGCTGCAGGTTTACGGAAAGATTCTCTCAAAAAGGTTATGAAGTTTTTTATGATGTTCCGGAAGAAACATGGAATGGAAACTGGACTAAGATTTTAATACTTGGTGAAATAGAGGATATTGATATACTTGAGGAAAGGTTTCATAAAACTTTTGGATATGTGAATTTAGTCAGAAGTGGAGAGCATTTTTTAGAAATAATCCCCTCAAATATTTCCAAGGGGAGTGCGTTGGAACTTTTGTGCCAGATTCAAGGATTTTCATTGGAGAAGACAATTGCTGTGGGAGATAATATGAATGATCTGGAGTTAATCACCAAGGCTGGATATGGTTTTTGTATTGGTGATGGAAATCCAAGGTTGATGGAGGCAGCCAAGTACAAAACCAAACCTAAGGATGAACATCCTATTTTAAACATAATTGAGGAAATTGATAAAATGTTTATGGGAGATGTTATATGAGGCTTGCAAGAAGCTTTTTTGCAAGGGATACAGTTCAAGTGGCAAAAGAGCTTCTTGGCAAGGTTTTAGTCAGAGAAAAAGACGGGAAAGTATTAAGAGGAAGAATTGTGGAAACTGAAGCATATGTAGGCCCCATAGACAAAGCATCCCATGCTTATGGTTACAAGAAAACTCCCAGGGTGCAGCCTCTCTATGGAAAGCCAGGTATATCATATGTATTTACCATTTATGGAATGTATCGCTGTTTTAATATAATCTCTCATAAAGAAGGTTCTCCGGAGGGGGTTTTAATAAGAGCGCTGGAGCCTGTTGAGGGAAAGGAATTTATGTCTATTAACAGGTTCGGGAAGGAATATGGAGAACTTTCAGCAAGTGAAGTAAAGGGACTTACAAATGGACCATCAAAGCTGTGTATTGCAATGGATATAACTAAACATGGGCACAATGCTATTGACTTAATAACATCCGGAGAATTATATGTGGAAGATGGGCCGCCTGTTGATAATGATAATATAATAGAAACTACAAGAATAGGAATTGATTACGCGGAGGAAGCTATAGAATTCCCATGGAGATTTTATATAAAAGATAACAAGTTCATTTCAAAAAAATAAAATAATATTTAAAGATTTTTAAGAATTAGGAGTGCAGAAATTATGTTGAAAGTTAAGTTGCCTGGAAGTAAGTCGTTTAAAAGGGTTTTGCTGGGTGTACTGATATTGGTTATTATAGGGGTATTGGTAAAGCAGGGGATTGACAACAAAGAAGCTTCCGATAAACAGAATAAAATTGAAGAACAGATTAAAGCAGATGAGGAGAAGGCCCTTCAGGAAAAAGCTAAACAGGAAGCGGAAGAGGCAAGCAGGGAGAAGGCTTTGGATGTAAAAACAGAAGAGGCAAGAAATATATTTTATTCAAAGGATTACTCAGGGGCAATTAAGTTATGCAATGAAATGCTCAAAGAAGACAGCAGCAACTATAAGGCTTATAATGTAAGAGGTATAGCTAAAGCATACAGCGGTGATTTTAGAGGGGGCATGAAGGATATTGATAAGGCGCTGGAGATCAGCCCTGATTATGGTTATGCAAGGTTTAACAAAGCTTTGAATTATGAATTGCATGGATACTTTGAAGAGGCCTTATACTGGTATGACAGGGCACTTGAGTCAGAAAAGTATGTATGGAGCTATTATGGAATTGCAAGTATCTATGGAAGACGCGGAGATATAGAAAATACGGTAAAGTATCTCAAGATGGCAATAGAATTAGATCCTGCAGTAAAAGAAACAGCAGAAGATGAGCATGATTTTGATCCTGTAAGGACATCTGATAAATTTAATAATTTAATTAAATAAAAAACAGAGAATTGACTTTTGTGTCAATTCTCTGTTTTTTATTGTAGGGAAAAGCGACGAAATCACTTTTTTAGCTTCCAAACCTTGGCCTGAAGCCCTCTTCAAGCCACTTGATTTTTGATTGTTCAAGCTGATCTTCTTTCTTAATAATTTCATTTGTGGAGTTATTCATAAAGTACATCTGACTGTCCAATTGTTCTTTGCCTCTTCGGTCAACTTTGGAATAAAGTCCATCGGAACCTAATATTTTAGCTTTTATGGTATCCTGAAGGGATGTCGTTAAGATATCTTTAACCTTTGACCTGATTTCAGGATTCTCTACCGGAAAGAGAAGTTCCACCCTCTTGTCCAGATTCCTTGTCATCCAATCAGCACTGGAAAGATAAATTAATTCTTCTCCATTGTTATAAAAGTAGAAAATTCTGCTGTGTTCCAAAAAACGTCCTACGATGCTTCTTACTGTAATATTATCGCTTATGCCGGGTATACCAGGTCTAAGACAACATATTCCTCTAATGATGAGTTCTATTTTTACTCCGGCAGCGGAAGCATCATAAAGGCATTCTATTATCTTTTTATCAACAATGGAGTTCATTTTAGCAATAATTTTAGCAGGCTTTCCCTTTCTTGCATTTTCAGCTTCCTGATTTATTAAGAATACAAACCTCTCTCTTATACTGATAGGTGCAATGTAAAGTTTGTTCAGAGACGTTGGGATAGAACGTCCTGAAAGCATATTGAAAATTGAGGAAGCATCGGAACCATAATAATGATTTTTGCTGAAAAGGCCCAGATCTGAGTAAACTCTGGCAGTAACATCGTTATAGTTTCCTGTTCCCATATGTACATATCTCTTGATTCCATCTTTTTCACGTCTCACAACCAACAGCAGTTTACAGTGGGTTTTTAGGCCTACTAATCCGTAAATAACATGACATCCGGCCTTTTCTAATTGTTTTGCCCAAATAATATTATTTTCCTCATCAAATCTTGCCTTAAGTTCTACCAACACTGTAACTTGTTTTCCGTTTTCAGCAGCAAGTATCAGTGATTTAACAATGGGGGAGTTTCCGCTTACTCTGTAGAGTGTCTGTTTAATTGCAAGAACGTCTGGATCTTCAGCTGCTTCTTTCACTAAATTTACAACAGGATCAAAGGTTTCATAAGGATGGTGAAGCAAAAGATCTCCTTCAGAAATCATGTCAAAAATACTTGAGGCTTCTGCTATCCTTTTAGGAATCTTAGGTTTTAAAGGGGGATATGATAAGTCAGGATATCCTTCTATAGAAGCAAGTTTGCTTAAAAAGGTCAAGTCCAGAGGAGTATTGATTTCATATTCCTGATATTCAGATACTTCAAGTTCTTCTCTTAAAACTGTTAGAATTCGAGAATCCAAACCATGTTCAAACTCTAATCTCACTGTTGCACCCCATTTACGCTGCTTAATGGATTCCTCTATAGCCTCCAGTAGATCTTCTGCGCCTTCTTCATCCAAGGTCAAATCAGCATTTCGGGTTATTCTGTAACACCCTGCAGCAAGTATTTCTCTTTGCCCGAACAGAGAATGAAGGTTCAATTTTATCAAATCCTCTAGGAGAATGAAGTTTTTCCCGTTTGAGGAAGGAAGTTCAACTAATCTTTTAAGGACAGATGGAACCTGAACAGTTGCAAAAAGGATACCGTCACTTTCTTTGTCAGCATCTATTAGAACCCCTATATTCAAACTTTTGTTTAATATCAGTGGAAAAGGACTGCTTTTATCAACTGCCATAGGAGTGATGACAGGAAAAACCTCTTTTATGTAATAGTCATCCAAAAAATCTAATTGAGAAGAAGATAAATCTTTAGCAGTTAAAATCTTAATATTCTCTTTAGAAAGGGAAGGTTTCAAGGAACGATTAAAACAGTTACATTGCTGGTATATTGTAGTATGTACATGACTTGAAATATGAATGAGCTGCTCAGCAGGGGTATAGCCTGCTGCATCCTTTTCGTTAAAACCAGCTTCATGCTGATCGGTCAAAGATCCCACTCGTACCATAAAAAACTCATCCAGATTTGAACTTACTATTGAAAGAAACCTTAATCTTTCAAAAAGCGGGTTCATAGGATCTTTTGCTTCATCCAAAACACGTTTATTAAATTCTATCCAGCTTAATTCTCTATTAATAAATTTCTCCGAAAGTTTATTATTCATTATTAATTCAGCTCCTTATTCAGTTAAATCACGGGTTTTATTCAGATAATCTCCTCGAAAAAACTGGAGTTATCGTGCAGTATGTTGGCAATCTGAAGATAAAGCCGTTCCGTTTCGGAAAGTTTATGTATTTTATCAACCTTGTACTTTTTAGCTATATTATATGTAGAACTCACTATATAATTCAAGGATTCATTTTTACGAGGTAAGTCATATAAAGAATCAGTAATATAATTAACTATCCAATTATTAAGACTTATATCCAGAATGTAGATACCCAAAGATTGAGTATTAACCAGAAAAAAATTAAAATAGTGGGAATAAGTAATTGTAATCTTTTTTACAAAGATTATATTTGAATTTAATTTGTTCAAAGTATTTAATAAATTTATTATATCAGATTAAACAGTGCCATAAAAGATGAAGCTCCAGAACAGATTATATTTTTAGCACCTATTGATAATATGTAAATATGTGGTTAATATATAATGTATAGAATATTAAAAATACTAAGTTTTATTTCATTATTAAGCATGATTAAGAAGGAGATAAACATGGATAGAATAGGAATTATAGATATTGGATCGAACTCTATGAGAGTGGTATTAATAGAAATAACAGGGAAAAGATCCTATGAGGTCTTAGATGAAATGAAGTTCACTGTGCGTTTAGGACGCGATATGAAGGATGGAGCTCTGGCAGAGGCAAGAATAAAAGCAGCTGTTGATTCTTTAAAGGAGTTTAAGAGGCTGTGTGATTCTTATAAAGTTGATGAGATTATAGCAGTAGCTACAGAAGCAGTGAGAAAATCAACTAATCAGGAGGAATTTTTGACAAAAGCTAAAGATGAAGCAGGAATTGATGTGAAAGTTTTGTCTGGGACCAAAGAAGCGTATTACGGTTATTTAGGGACAATAAACAGTATGGATATATCTTCAGCAGTTTTAATGGATATAGGAGGAAGCAGCACGGAACTGACATGGGTAGAGGACAGAAAAATCAAAGAATCAATTAGTTTGCCAATCGGTGCAATAGTTGTGGCTGATAAGTTCAGGCTCATTGAAAGTTTTGATGAGAAAGTCCAGGAATCCTTAAAGGAATTTCTGGTTACACTCTTTAATGAGGTTCGCTGGCTGAAAAAAGTTAAGAATATTCCTCTTATTGGTATTGGAGGAACATATAGAACTATTGGAAAAATCCACAAAAGAAAATTTAATTATCCTATAAGCCACCTTCATAATTATGAAATTAAACCAAATGAAATAATAGATATTTTTGAAGAACTGAAGAATAAGGATGTTGTGCAGAGGAGTAAAATAAAGGGACTTCCAAAGGAAAGAGCTGATATTTTCCCGGGATCCTGTGCTGAAGTTGCAACTATTGTTCAGCAATTCAAATTCAAAAAGATTTATATAAGCACAAATGGATTAAGACAAGGCCTTTTGTATGAGAGGCTTCTTGGTGAAGACAAGGCATTGATAGATGATATACTTGAATTTTCAATCAATAACTTAACAGTTAATTATAATCTTAAAAGAGAGCATTCAAAGCATGTATGTGAACTTTCAATGAATTTATACTCAGAGTTGTTTCTGCTTCTGGGAGTTTCCGGAAATGCTGACAAAATTCTTAAAGCGGCGGCCCTTCTTCATGATTGTGGAGTCAGGATAGGGTACTATAACAGAGATGAATATTCTTTTTCAATTATAAAAGATACGAATATTGATGGATTGACTCATAAAGAACAACTTATGGCAGCTTATGTCACTCTTCTTGAAGGTAAGAAGATAAAGGGTGAAATGAAATATTATGAAGAGATAGTTAATAAGGATGATATAGACACAATAGAAAAGTTATCTCTGATACTTGCTTTAGCGGAAGCTTTAGATAGGGGCATAGACAGCAATGTAATAAAAGTTTCCTGTAGTATAGAGGTTAAGGAAGTTACTTTGAAGATATCTTCAAAGGTTGTACCTTCATTAGAAACAAGGGCTGTGGCTGAGTATTCTGAAGAATTTGAGAAAATATTTAATAGAAAACTTAAAGTGAAATAAAAAATTGAATATAATAAAGAATTCCTCCATATAATTGTATGAAAGAACCACTTTTCGGAGGAATCTTTAAATGCTCGACATATATAATTATATTTCCCAGACCCAGATGGCTAATTTTTCCCAAAAGTACAATAAGGAAGAAATAATTGTTCATGAAAAAAGGGTTGCGGAATATGCATTGAAGATAATAGAGGTTGTAAATGAGGATAATTGTTTCAGTAAACCTGAAAGAAATCTTTTGTATTTCAGTGCACTTATTCATGATATAGGTTATTTTATAAATAAAGAAAAGCATCACAAGCACAGCAGATACTTAATCTTGTCAGATAGGGAATTAGATATTGTTCCAGGGGAACTGAGAAACTTTTTGGCTATAATTGCATCAAGTCACAGGAAGTCTTTGGATAAAAAGCTGGAACTTTACAATTTGGAAACAAGGAATAAACTCCTCAGGTTAGTTTCTATCTTAAGGATGGCTGATTCTTTGGATCACAGTCATAAGCATGAGATAGTTTTAATTAAAATTGTAAAGGAAAAAGACAGTTTAATAATTCATATTGGAGGAAAGGGTTTTGAAAATATCTATGACAGGTTTATTGAAAAGACAATACTGTTTAATGATATTTTCAGGATGAAAACTTTGTTGGTGAGATGACTTATAAGGAAACAACCTCAACTATTAGCTTATGCATATAATTCAAAAATTCTAAGATATTCTTCATTATAAAGCTTCCTAGGGTCGAACCTATGAAGCAGTGAAGCTTTATAACTCACAATATAAGAATTTTATGAATTATATTTACATGCCGCTTCTTCTTTCAATTCTCCAAGAATTCAACATGCATAAGTTAAGTTTCGGTAAGGTTTCTATATAGATAGTTCATTAATTTTAATATAGCAGAAAAGAAGCTCAGAGCTTCTTTTTCTGTTTAATAACATATGAAACTTTCAATTCTTCTTAAGTCCAATCCAAAATAAACCCATCTCCAGCCAATCCATCTCCAGCCTGCTACTGACCTTCTTCCCACGAAAGTTAAGTATGCCCAATAAGATCTTCCGTTTCTTTGCCATATATAGACGAATCTATAAGCACACGGTCTTATTGCACCAAAGTCAACATTATAGACTCCGGGACCATGAGGATAGACCATTGACTTGCTTTCAGATTTTGAAGGTGTAAAGTTAGGTGGTTTGCTCATAGGAGCTGAAGGCTGATTATAATTTTCCTGTCCGGGAAAGTTGGGCATTTCGCCATAAGGGGGCTGCTGCCCTGCACCTGGAGGACTTCCTTGAAATGGAGGAAATTCAGGAAAGTCCATATTTTGCCTTAAATCCGAGGAAAAGAAAATATTGTCTTCATCATCTCTTAGGTCATTTTCAAGATCATCTTCTAAATTAACAAATCTGAAAAATGGAGGAGGCAGAAAGTTTAAATCAACTTCAAATTCCCCAATGTCATCGACTTCCTCTTCACTTGGGAAAAATCGAACTCCTTGTGAGTTGAAGTGAAAGTGTTCATCCCAATTATACATAAAAGACAACCCTTTTTATTAATCTCAATTAACATTATATGAAAGGACGGGGAAAAAGATACACTAAGGCAATAAAATCCAGGTCTCAATTATTTTACAGTAGAAAAAAATAAATATAATCATAAAAGGATTGACAGAATAACTAGGATGGATAATAATTAAGGAGGTTTCTAAATAAGACGATTTTTAATAAGGCAAGGAAAAGGACTGTTACTTATGTGGCAGTCCTTTTCCTTTTTGTTTTAACTTAGTCAGGAATTTATGCATAATATAATCTAAAATGAGAGTTTTGCTGGTGTTGGTGGAATAATTATGCAGGAAATATTTATAAATAAAAAAAACATTGAATAAATATTCAAAAAAAAGTATAATAAAGTTATGCAGACTATTTTGTGGGCGGAGTATATTTTAAGAAAGCTGTAATTTAATTTTGGATAAATATAAAAATGATGAATATCCCTTTCCACCAGCTGTTTGTTGTAGTGAAAATAAAAGGAATATTATATGTCCTTGACAAATAAGATACTATAACATAGAATATTTTTAAGTAAATAAAGTTAAAATACACTTTAAATTGGTCCCGTGAGGCCAGAAAGGAGTATGATGTTATGTTAATATTTAACATTAAAAACTTAACAGCTTTGTCTTTATACGCGGTTTTTGCGTTTGATCAACTGGAGGATGGTAACGGGGTTAGTATTGTGATTTAATCTCTTTATTATCCTTTTATTTATGCAAAAGAATGAGGAGCTTTCTTAAAAAGGTGTATTCTTAGCTTTAATAGTTAAATTAGGAGGGCTATTATGAAAGCAAAGCTAATATTAGAAAATGGAATTATATTTGAGGGAAAAGCATTTGGTTATCTAGAAGAGAGTGTGGGAGAAGTAGTATTCAACACTGGAATGACAGGATACCAGGAAGTATTGACTGACCCATCATATTATGGACAAATTGTAACAATGACATATCCTCTTATAGGTAACTATGGAGTGAATTTAGAAGACCTTGAATCCAAATCAATTAAGGTTAAGGGATTTATAGTAAGAGAAAATTGTTCTTACCCAAATAACTTCAGATGTGAAGTTAAGTTAGAAGATTATCTTAAGCAGAATAAGGTTATAGGGTTAGAAGGAATAGATACAAGAGCATTAACTAAGATTTTAAGAAATAACGGAACAATGAGAGGCATAATTACACTGGATGATATTAATTCTGATGAAATTAAGCTTAAGTTGGATGGATATTCTACCAAAGAAGCAGTAAAAGCAGTTACTTCAAGTGAAAAATACACTATTGAAGGAACTGGAAAGCATGTAGCTATAATGGACTTTGGAATAAAACAAAATATAATAAGAAACTTTATCAAGAGAGGCTGCAAGGTAACTGTATTTCCTGCAGATGCGAAGGCTAGCGAGGTTTTAGATGTTAATCCAGACCTGATATTCTTATCAAACGGCCCTGGGGATCCGGAACATCTTCCTGAAGCAATTGAAAACATCAAGGAATTGGTAGGCAAGAAGCCCGTAGTTGGAATATGCTTAGGACATCAGCTTTTAGCTTTAAGCTTAGGTGGAAAAACTTCGAAGCTTAAATTTGGTCACAGAGGATGCAACCATCCTGTTAAGGATCTTGAAAATAACAGAGTACATATTACTTCACAAAATCATGGATATGTAGTAGATACTCTTCCAGAAGAGATGGAAATAACACATGTTAATCTAAATGATGGAACAGTAGAGGGTATGAAACATAAAACTCTTCCTGTTTATTCAGTTCAATTCCATCCAGAAGCATGTCCAGGTCCAAAGGATTCAGAGTACATCTTTGATAAATTTATGGAATATTCACTTTAAGCACAGAAGCAATTAGGAGGTAAGAAAATGCCATTAAATAAAGATATAAAGAAAGTTTTAGTTATAGGGTCAGGTCCGATTATCATAGGTCAGGCAGCGGAGTTTGATTATTCAGGAAC
>JBEHWK010000068.1:0-18234 GCA_040217795.1 Clostridiaceae bacterium | reverse complement strand
TGTCCAAAAGAAAAGGATATGGATCTGCCGGCATTGATATTGCAATAGGATTGCTGCCCATCATGGCAATTCGGCCAAAGGTTGGAACTGTGATTGCCTCTGAGTTGGTCATTGATATCCCAAGAAGCCCTTCCTGCTGAGAGATGTTCATACTTAAATTTTTGATAGCCCACTTTTCATTTCCTCCTGCCTATTACTTTTTAAACATTATAATTTTTTATTTTTTTATTAATCTTTAATGCAAATTCATTCTATCAACAATATGTAAACCTTTAAACATTCTGCAAATTAAAAATTTATATTGGAAATAAAACAATGTTTGTTAATAATTTAACATTCAAGGTCAAATAATTAAGCCTCACTGATAGATACACTCCTATCTGTGAGGCTTAATTATTAAGTTTTTATAAGTTTATTCAGTTATCATAGTGTACTTATGCTGAGGTCTCCCTATCTTCCCGTATTCTATTAACTTTTTAACTTTCCCTTCCTTCTCCATATACTCAAGATACTTGCGTACTGTCACCCTGGCAATTCCTATTTTTTCTGAAATTTCTTCTGCTGTGGTATATTTTTCACCTGTTTTTTCAATTTCCTCCCATATAGCTTTATATGTATATTTGTTGAATCCTTTTATTAATTCAGTTCCTCCCACATCATTTTCCTGCTCTGAAGCCTTGCTGCCTGAGATAAATTTATCCAGTTCATCCTGTTCAATACTTCCAGGCACTTTAAACCCCTGGTATCTTTCCTTAAACTGAAGCAATGCATCTCGGAATCGTTCGAATGTAAAGGGCTTAATCAGATAGTCTACTGCTCCGTATCTTAAAGCTTCCTGGATTCTGCCTCCGCTTTTATCAGCTGTAATTAGTATTACATCCGCCTGTATTTCCTCTTTTCTGAGCCACTTTAAAAAGTCAATTCCATTTTCCTTTGGCAGATAGATGTCCAGTAAAACCAGCTCTACATTCTTTTTGCTTATAAATTCTTTTGCCTCTGAAAGATTCGCTGCTGATTTAACAAGACTAAAATCCTTCAGTTTTTTCAAAAACTTTGTATTTATCTCTCTTACCATAGGGTCATCTTCTATAATCATAACCTTAATCATTTGTCTCCATTCCTTTCCATAGGTACCTCAACATGCCATTCTGTTCCGTTATCTGCAATCAGCTTTATTTCTCCTCGTGCTTCATCTATTATCTTTTTGACTATATACATTCCATAACCCCTCTGGCCAGGCTTCGTGCTGAATCCAGAATTATATATTTTATCTCTTATATCAGAAGGTATGCCTGGACCATTATCTTTTACCTGTATAATTAATCTTCCTTCACTTTCATATATCCCAAAAAATACCTTACCTGTTCCATCTGTATTTACTGCATCAAAGGAATTTTCAATGAGATTTCCAATTACAGATCCTAATTCTTCCTCACTCATTAATTGAGGCAGTGCCAATAAATTTGATTCTTTATCAATCTCCAGCTTAATTCTTGCTTCTTCAGCTTTATTATATTTTGCAAAGAGCAGCGCTGCAATGGACACATTTTTAATCTGATGTGTCAGAATATCGCTGATTTCATTCCTGATACGGGCTGTTTTTGATATAAATTTTATTGCTTCATCATATTCTTCAAGCTGAATCAATCCTGAAATAGTATGGAGCTTATTCATAAATTCATGATTTTGAGCCCTCAGAGACCAGGCCATTTTTTTTACTCCTGTAAGCTCTTCTGCCATTTTTCTTATCTCTGTCAAATCCCTGAAATTCACAACTGCCCCTATGACCTGGTTCTTGTTATTTTTCAAAGGATTATA
Source organism: Clostridiaceae bacterium (assembly GCA_040217795.1). Taxonomy (GTDB): domain Bacteria; phylum Bacillota; class Clostridia; order Clostridiales; family Clostridiaceae; genus Clostridium_T. The sequence continues at coordinate 16,416 of JBEHWK010000068.1, read as the reverse complement.
TTTGCAGAGAATTTTAACGCCTGGTCTTATCTTAATTTCTATATTATCCATGCCTTTGCCGGACTCCAGCACTTTATTGATTTGGCTATCATTGATAACTTCAGACATGTTTTTCCCTATATCATTGTCGGTAATCCCTAATATTCCAGCTGCCTCCTTATTATATAGTATAAGGTTTCCTTTTTCATTTACTGCTATTATTCCTTCCTTAACATTTTCAAGTATTGCTTCCTTTTCTTTTAAAATCCAAGCTATCTCTTTTGGTTCAAGTCCAAAAATAGCTCTTTTTATATTGGAAGACAAAATTGCAGCCCCTATTATTCCTAATATAAATCCCAACAAAATTATAGGAATAAATTGCTTTATCTTCGAATATATTGCAGCGCTGATTTCATTAACTGAACTTCCGACACATACTGCCCCCACCTGATTTCCATCTTTTATAACCGGAACAAAAACTCTTACAGAAGTTCCAAGGCTCCCTTTAGCTTTTGAGACATATTGTTCTCCTTTTGTCAGAACCCTTGTCTCATCCCCTCCTTCAAAACTCAGTCCTATTTTACTTATATTAGGGTGAGTCACTCTAATCCCCTTCATATCCATTACTACAATAAATTCAACCCTGGTTTTTATCCTTATGTTTTCTATCTCGTCATTAAGCTTTGAATCCAAGGCTTCATCAGGTGTGGTCAAAGCTTGCTTAACCATATTATTTTCCGCAGCAGAATAGGCAATATTGAAAAGGTTATCATCAAACTGATTGTTGAGGAGATTCCTCATCTGTATGAACGACAGCAGAGTGATGCTTCCTATTGTCAGCATTAAAATAATAGTGACAAAAACGGTAATCTTCGTCTTAAGTTTCATTGTTATGCTCCTTTATAACGTATATTTATTATAAATTATATCATAAAGTACCCTGGAAAATTATAGTTAAAATTTTCACAAAGTTTTCTTTATGAACAAAACTAAACATACTTTAGTAAATCTTATTTTTTTTAAGACAATCAAAAATGAAACCAGAAAAATAATAATAAAAAATATTATAAATCAGTGCAAATATGAATATTATTGTCAGCTGAATTGCTATTTCCCCTGGTATCACTGAGCCAAACACTGGTATACCTATACCATAATTTATAACACATAGGGTTATAGTCAGTGCAACAGAACTTAAAGACCAGATAACAGCCCTGCTTTTTGTATAATATCTGCATATACCCAGTGAAAGGCCCACAATTCCGTTAGTACATAAGAAAAACAGGCCTTCATGAACACTTGCAATCATAATAATAATACTTGCCACAAAATATGACATAATACCAGCTTTAGGACTTATCCTTGAAACGATATAAACTGGTACTGTACTGAATATGGTAAGAAGTACAAACACTTCTGAAAGCAGAGCCGGTATTAATTGAAACACTGCCGCTATAACTGATAAAAAAGCTCCAATTACAATAACCTTGGTATTAACCATTGAAATCCTCCAATAACCCACATAATCTAGGGTTCCATTAATCAATAAATTATATGTTTTGAATCCTGGTTTATATTCATCAGGCTCGTAAGGAATCAATAATGCATTTGGGGAATATACTTCTATATATTAATTTTTCCGGATTTTTTTATGAATAGACAAGAAAAGTTTCAAAAAAACTTAAACCCATCGGAGATAAGTTTACCGCAAGGATACAAAATAGATATTTTTTCAAAAGGACTGGACTCCCCTGTAAGCATGGTTTTTACGGAGAAAGGGGAAATGCTTGTTGCTGATGCTGGAGTTGTCTCTGGAAACCCTAAGGTTATGAAACTTACTTCAAGTGGTTTTGAAGCAATTGCAGATGGCTTTAACATTCCACTAACCGGTATAAATTATCTTAATGGAAACATTTATGTATCTCACAGAGGATTTGTAACTGTGGTAAAGCCTGATGGATCAAAGCAGGATTTAATTTCAGGACTTCCCAGTTTCGGGGACCATAGTAACAACCAGGTTATTTTTGGACGTGACTGAAAAATGTACTTTGGACAAGGTACAGCCACTAATTCAGGTGTAGTGGGATTGGATAACTCCTGGGTTAAAAATTATCCATTCTTCCATGATTATCCGGGATCTGATGTAATGCTGGCAGGTCTAAACTTTAAAACCAGGGATATATTTTCAGCCTCACCAAATAGTTATACCTATACCGGAGCATATTATCCATTTGGTGTTCCAACCCTTTCTTATCAAATAGATAATGGAATTATCAAAGCCAGCGGAAGCATTTTAAGGGCAAATCTCGATGGATCAAACCTTGAATTGCTTGCATGGGGTTTTCGAAATCCATTCAGGTTAAAGTTTGACAGGTCTAACAGGTTGTTCTGTACCAACCTTGGTGCAGATGTCAGAGGCAGCAGGCCAATTAAAAATTCTCCGGAGGAGTTTCAGATGATTATGCCAGGAGCATGGTATGGGTGGCCGGATTACACTGGGGGACTTCCTGTAACACTTCCCCAGTTTAAAGCTGAAGGTAAAGCACAGCCGGAATTTTTACTTGCCTCTCATCCAATGATTCCTCCAACGCCCTTTGCCCAGTTTATACCGCATACTGACATCATGGGCTTTGATTTTCATTATAATAGTAATTTTGGCCCATATGGGGATGCCTATATTGCTAAATTTGGAATGGAAGTTCAGCAAACAGCCCCCGTAAATCCGCCCTATAAAACAGGCCCGGGAATATTGAGAATCGGCATGAGTACAGGAAAAGTAACCACTTTTGCTGTAAACAAATCCGGATTACCAGTTTCCCCTGCTGGAGTAACAGGTTTTGAAAGACCTGTTGATGTGGTATTCGGACCTGATAAAGCTATGTATGTGCTGGATTTTGGAACCACCTCCAAGGGCGGGGTCATATGGAAAATAACAAAAGCATAATAAATCTATTAAAGCAGGATATCAGAGAAGGTATCCTGCTTAGTTTAATCCTTTAACAAAATTCTCCTTAAGGTCATATCCCATCTGGCTTAAGACCATCCTGTAATATGCTCCCTGATTTTCCATAAGCTCTTCATGAGTGCCGCTTTCCAATATTTGACCATTTCCAACAACCATTATTTTATCAGCATCCCTGATTGTCGAAAGACGATGTGCAATTAAAAAACTGGTATGGTTTCTCAACAGAGTAAGGAAAGCTTTCTGAATTTCTTTTTCAGTTTTTGTATCAACGCTGCTCGTAGCTTCGTCAAGGATTAAAATAGGTGCATCGCAAAGAATTGCCCTGGCAATTGCAAGCAATTGTTTCTGTCCCTGACTCAGATTGTCTGCACTTCCAGTTACAATTGTATCGTAGCCTTTTGGCAAACGTGTTATAAATTCGTGTGCATGAGCCAGCTTAGCAGCTTCTTTAACTTCAATATCTGAAGCCTGGGGTCTTGAATACCTGATATTGTCGTATATGCTCCCTGTAAAAAGAGAAGTGTCCTGCAGAACCACTGAAAAACAGTTTCTCAAACTTTTTCTCGAAATATCCGTTATATCTGTATTATCAATGAGAATTTTGCCGCTGGTTAATTCATAAAAGCGTATCAGCAGATTCACTATTGTAGTTTTTCCTGCCCCGGTTTCTCCTACTAAAGCAATCACTTCCCCAGGATTTACTCTAAAATTAATGTTTTTTAATACGTCACTGCCAGCATTATAGGAAAAAGATACATTCCGAAACTCAACTTCTCCTTTTGGAGAAGTCAATTCACTTGCATTACCTTTATCCGGCAGTTCCTCAGCTTCATCCATAATTTCAAAAACCCTTTCAGCTCCTGCTAATGCTGACTGTATGTTATTGAACATTCCTGCTATACTGTTCAGCGGCATGCCAAATTGTTTTGAATACGTAAGGAAACTAACCACTACTCCCACAGTTATCATTCCTTTTACCGAAAGAATACCTCCCACACATGCTATTAAAGCAAAACTTATGTTATTGATAACGTTCATAAACGGCATCATAAATCCTGCCCAAATCTGAGCCATGGTAGAATACCTGCAAAGCTCCTGATTTATCTTTTTAAAATCCTGCAGGACCTTTTGCTGCTGATTGAAGGCTTTTACCATTTTCAGTCCTGCTATGCTCTCTTCCACGACTCCATTTAAACTTCCCAGTTTCTGCTGCTGCCCCAGAAAATACTTCTTACTTTTGTTTGTAATAACCTTAGTGCATAAAGTGAATATTGGAATTGAAATCATTGCAACAAGAGTTAATGCGGGACTCAAAATAAGCATCATAATCAATGCTCCGATTATGAATAAAATGCTTGATATCAGTTGTGTTGTCCCTTGAGAAACAACATCACTGATACTACCCACATCATTTATTATTCTGCTCATAGTATCCCCGTGTGATCTGGTATCATAAAAATTCAAAGGAATCCTTTGAAGCTTTGAAAAAAACTCTGACCTGATATGCTTAACAAGACTCTGTGTCACCTTCGCCATAATCACCCCGTTCAATGTATCAATAATCCAGCTTGCAAGATAACATGATACAAGGGTAATCAGCATGATACTCAGGAGTGAATAATCCACTGAGTTAGTCTTAATATTAAATGCATTAATGGTTCTTCCAAGCAAAAATGGTGTTGTAAGTAAAACCAGTGAAGACAATATTGTCAGAGCTGCCGCCTCCAGAATAGGTTTACGCCACAAAACAAACATTCTAATGAGCCGCATCAAAGTTTTCTTTAAATCTTTAGGTTTTTCTCCAGGTGCAAACCGCTGTGGTCCGCCTCCCTTTCTTCCCAGCCCTGGCATATTGTCATATTTTTTGTTTATATTTTCTGAAGCCATACATACTACCTCTTCAAGTCACTGCCAATTTGAGAATCAAAGATTCCTCTGTAAATTTCGCATGAATCCAGCAATTCCTTATGACTGCCGAGTCCCACATTCTGCCCATTGTCAAGAACGAGAATCTTATCAGCAAACATTGCAGTTCCTACCCTTTGCGTTATCATAATTATTATCTTTTCTTCCTTTAATTTTTTTAATTCCTGCCTTACTTTTGCTTCTGTCACAGCATCCAATGCACTTGTGCAGTCATCAAAAATTATAATACCAGACTTCTTTGCCAGTGCCCTTGCGATAGATATTCGCTGTTTTTGCCCTCCGGAAAGATTCACCCCTCCCTGGCCTAAAACGCTACTGTACTGCTCAGGCATATTTTTTATAAATTCATCAGCCTGTGCCATCTTTGCGGCTTCCAGTATTTCTTTTTCCGACGCATCATGCCTTCCCCAGGATATGTTATCAGCTATTGTTCCTGTAAAAAGCATGCTCTTCTGGGGAGCTAAAGCTATATCAGCTCTCAGTCTGCTGCAATCCAGTAATCTTATATCTTCACCATTTAAGTAAAGTGCTCCTTTATCAGCGTCATAAAACCTGAGGCAAAGCCATGAAAGGGTTGATTTCCCGGAACCTGTAGGTCCTATTACTGCCAGAGTCTCACCTTTACTGATTTTAAATGAAATATCTTTTAATGCAGGCATATGACTCCCGGCAGGATATGCAAAAGTAACATTTTCAAATTCGAGATCTATCACTTCCTCATTTCTACGATTTTCTGAACCTTTGAAGTCCTGACTGCTGTTCAGAACTTCATTGATTCTTTCAGCTGAAGCTTTCGTCCTTACGAAGGTATTGAATATATTGGTTATCATTATAAGAGACATAAGTATCTGTGTCATATAACTTATAAATGCTGTAACTTTGCCTACTCCAATGCTTCCATTCATAAACAGTACGCTTCCTGTATAGACCACTGAAGCAATTCCTATGCTTACTGACAGTGACAGAAGCGGTGAAAAATATGCTATAACAAGATTTGAAGAAACACTTTTATTGAATAAATCCGTGTTTGCATAATTAAACTTACCTGTTTCCTCATCATATCTTCCAAAAGCCTTTACCAATCTTATACCCATAAGGTACTCCTGAACCACTGTATTAACCTTATCTATTGCATATTGTACTTTCGCGAAGCGTTTATAGCTTAACTTCATGCTTATTACAATCAGCAAACCAACCACTGCAACAACAGCAAAAAGTATCAGGCTCATGTAAGGACTCAGCATAACAGCCAGAATTATACTTCCTATACATGTAACCGGAGCCTTAAAAAAGATCCTCATCATGCCATTTATAAACTGGGTAATCTGAGATGTATCATTTGTCATCCTTGTAATCAGTGACCCGCTTTCAATTTTATCTGCACTTACTTCTGAAAAATGCATAATTTTATCAAATACTTCATATCTTAAATCTGCTCCAAAACTTTGCGATACCCTGCTTGCAAGAATGCTTCTTGTTACTGCAAAGCATGCTCCCAAACCAGTAACCATAAGCATAATAATTCCATACCTGATGACAGTCTCCATCTGTCCTCTTCTTACTCCCTCATCTATTACCCGAGCCATGATTGTAGGCTGAAGAAGATCACATATCGCTTCAAAAAAGACAAAGCTTACTGCAGTTAAAAAAGCAAATTTGTACTTTTTAAAATGTCTCTTGTATATATCCATAATTTTTTGCCTTCCATACCTTTAAATTTCCAACTTTTTATAATTTTTCTCCTCTTCTGGCGAGACTGACAATTTCACTTATCCTCTTCTGCCTTGTCTGAGAGCGTTTAGCCTCCTGAATCCAAACTATAGCCTGCAGCTTACTGCTGTTTGGCCATCTGCAAAAATTATCCCGGGCAACAATATCTTTCTCCAATGATTCATTTAAATCTTCAGGAATATCGGGCTTGACCCTTGCAGTGTACGCTGACTGCCATCTTCCGCTGATTTTGGCTTCATAAATTGTTTTCATTCCAACTTCAGTCATACGTCCATTCTTAATGAGAGTTTCAGCCCGCTGCTGGTTTATCCTGGACCACAAGCTGCCTTGTTTTCTTGGTGTGAATCGAAGAATATAGCTCTTTTCATCCAGACTGCGCATTTTACCGTCAATCCAGCCAAAGCATATAGCTTCAGACACTGACTCATCAAGAAAAATACCATCATCTTCTGAGCTTTTTTTCCTTATTTTTAACCATACTTCTGATTCCTTCTCATAATTTTCTTCCAGCCATTTGCGCCATTCCTGGACATTTTTCAATATTAAATATTCCCTTGGCTTCTTGTCATCAGTCATGCTCTCACCTCACTTCTTATATTTATAATATCACCAAATCATCCCTTTTTCCTCACTTACTTTCAATAAAGAAAAAAACAGCCAATTCTATCAGAACTGGCTGTTTTCTGTTATTAATTAAAGTAAATATTTAAAATTAAACTGCTTCAGTGCTTTCAGTACCCTGGACCTCTTTTGAAATTTCCTCTTCAGAATTCCCGTCATTTTCTGATACATTCTCAGAAGTTACTTCCAAAACAGGCTCTTCATTCTTTATTTCAGTAACTGATGCGATATAATTTGAAATCTTTCTATTAACTATAGCTGCAGCTAATAAAATAAAAGCTATACCTAAATATAATCCGATAGGCTCAAGCACTCCCGGAATAAGCTGACCTGGTATCAGTTGTTCAGTAACAGTGCTTTTTTGATATCCTTGTTCCACATATGATGCTACATTTTTATTATACATAATAACATTATTTACTAATAGTGCTATTCCAGCAATTGCAGTCACTGCTGATGCAATATACAGAATAATTGAGCTTACAATTTTTTTTGATTTTTTACCTGAATTTTTCTTAAATTTCATATGATATCTTCTCCATTCCACCTCAAGAGGCTATATAATATTGCCCTTTTATTATAACACTGAACCTGGAGTTTTTTTGAAATATGTGACATTTCACATTTTTTTCACAAAAAGCTGGCAAAAACTTCAGGTGAATTTGTATTGAACAATATATAAATGATAAAATAATTCATATGAACTTAAGGGGGAGAACATATTATAATTATGCTTGGTGTATCAGTCACTTTCTTCCATGAGCATCTTACGATACTCTGAAAGAGCAGCTTCATCCAGTTCAGGATAATGAAGCTTAAGTTTGGTTAAAATCTGAACTAGAATTTCTGAAATAAGCAGTCTGGCATACCATTTATGATCTGCAGGTATAACATGCCACGGTGCATATGAAGTTGATGTCTGTCTGATGACATCCTCATATGTATCCATGTATTTATCCCAATACTTACGCTCTTGTATGTCACCCATGGTGAACTTCCAGTTCTTTTGAGGATCTTCTATTCTTTCAAGTATTCTTTTTTTCTGCTCTTTCTTGGATATATGCAGAAAAAACTTTACAACAATTACTCCATTCTCCTCCATATACCGCTCAAAATCACGAATCTGGCGGTATCTTTTCTGCCAGATGTCACTACTGATAATCTCTTCTGGCATATTTTGCTGAGGAAGCAGTTTATGGACCCTGACAACAGTCACATCCTCATAATATGAGCGGTTAAAAATGGCTATGTTCCCCCGCTCTGGAAGATTGTCATGGCTTCGCCACAGATAATCGTGGTCTATCTCTTTCTCAGATGGTGCCTTGAAAGCTGTAACCTGAACCCCTTGAGGATTAAGTCCGCTCATAATATGCTTAATGACGCTGTCCTTTCCTGCGGCATCCATTGCCTGCAGTATCACAAGAATACCATATCTGTTATGGGCATACAGCAGATTCTGAAGACGTACAAGTTCACTGATATTTTTTGCTATAGCTTCTTCAGTAACCTGGTCTTTTGATAAATTGCCCGCGTAAGCAGGTTCAAAATCCTTCAAATTAAATTTTTTCCCTTCTTGAACCCTGAACTTATCAATATTCATAAGACTTCAGCTCCAATTCATTTTATATACTTTAATTTTATCATATTCTAAGTCTGCTGATATAGTTGATAACCTCATTGTTGCAAAAATATAGACTGAGGCAGCAATCCCTTATATCACGGATTGCTGCCTCATTTCAATTAATTTTGCAATGCAGCTTTAAGTTAAATTATTATAAATAATTTATGCTTTTATATTATTGATTATTTCTGAAATAATATCTATTCTTTTAAATGGAGTAATCAGATAATATCCATCCACATAAGGAGCAATTTCTTTTGCTATATCTGTGGATATCTTAACAGCCAGTTCAGTTGCTTCTTCCTTTGTAGTATCCTTATACTGCTTAATAATTTCATCAGAAACAGTTATCCCTGAAATTTCATTATTCATAAAACAGGCATTTCTGTAACTTACAACAGGAATAATTCCGCCTAAAATCTTTGCAGACAATTCTTTACGTGCAAGCTTCAGATTTTCAACAGCTTCCTTTGTCAAAACAGGCTGAGTTAAAAACATAGTGACTCCATTTTCTATTTTCTTTTTAGCATGAACAAGCTGATGCTGAAAATTTCTTGCATTGATATTTAGTGCACCGCAGATGTTGAAGGGATTTGAAAATGTATTCTCATTCAAATTTGTGATGTACTTTGCCAGCACTGCGGAATTAAAACTGAACATTGCTTTTATCTCATCACGCTGTGCAGATGGTATAGGATCACCTGTAACTACTAATACGTTATTCACACCCTCAATGTTCAATCCTAAAAGCAGTGCTTTGGTTGCATTGATATTTCTGTCCCTGCAGGTCATGTGAGGAATAGGTGTTATATCCAGTTCTCTTTTCAGTTTACAAGCCAGTATGCTGCTGTCAACCCTTGCCCTTGCAATAGGACAGTCTGCTATCGTTATAGCATCCACCCCATGATTCTTAAGAATTTCAGCACTTCTCATAAAGAAATCTATATCTGTGTCAACAGGAGGGTCCAATTCAACAGCAATAATCTTTTTACCGTTGTTTATTTTATTTATCAACAGATTTTCCCTCTTTGGTTTTTCATCACCGGCTTTCTCAATCTGCTTGTTTGGCACAATCTCCCCTGCAGATAACTCCTCTATCCTTAAAACAGTTTCCCTGATAAATTCCGGAGTTGTACCGCAGCATCCTCCAAGGATAGATACTCCCTGCTTTCCTATTTCCAACATCTGATCTGCAAAATATTCCTTGGAATTATCAAAAAAAGTACGATTGTTTATTATTGTAGGGTATCCGGAGTTTGGCATTACGGATATGATTTTATTTCCTGTATCAATGGTTTTTATATATTGAAGCAGATGATACGGGCCTGAAACACAGTTAAATCCGCAGGCATCAACTGTTGTAAGCTTTAGAATATTCTCCAGGAGTTTCTTTCCTGATTCACCAAGCCTTGTATATCCTTCCGGAGTTACAGCAAACTCTACAAGAATAAAAGCATCTGGATTTTTTTCTTTTATATAAGCACAAATTTCTGCCAACCCTTCATCACTGCCGAAAGTTTCAAAAACAAAGTTTTCTGCTCCCAAATCTAAAAATACATCCGCTATTTCTATATATTCTTCCCCAATGTTTCTATCATCTGAAACCTGGATTGGTCCTAAATCCGCAAATATGAGAACGTCAGTCCCATTTACAGCTTCAAGAGCAATTTCATACCCTTTTTCAATAACCTCTCTGACTTTTTGAAAATCACTTTCAAGGCTTGTTCTGTTTGCTGCGAAGGTGTTTGTTCTTATTGCTTTACACCCGGCATTTATATATTCCTTATGTATGTTGAAAATAGTATTTCTTTCGTATATATTTGCAAATTCGCATTTAGACAACGGATTATCAGAGACATTTGCATAATATGTCCCCATAGCTCCATCAAAAATTAACGGCCATTTCTTAATTCTCATATTAGCCCCCCACTATTATATTTGTTATTATGCTAATCATATCAAAAATCTTTTATTATAGCGTAAATTAAAAAAACTATTGCTTGTTATAACTTTTAACTATAACAAGAATTTATTAATTATTTCATTTAATTTACTTAAATAAATTTTTGCAAGATGGCTTATGGTTATATCCTTGTGTGAAATCCATCCTACGGCTATTTCTTCTTTTATATCCAAAGGAACAGGAATAATATCATTCCCGTTTAAATCAGAGCTTAAAATTCCAGTGGAGATAGTGTACCCGTCCAGACCTATCAGCAGATTAAACAGGGTTGCCCTGTCACTTACCCTGATAGTTTTTTTATGGGAAAGTGTGCTGAGAATCTCCTCTGAAAAGTGAAATGAATTGTATTCCCCCTGCTCAAAGCATAAATAAGGATATTCCTCCAAATCCTCAAGGGTCACAGATTTTTTCTCTGAAAGAGGATTTTTTACGCTTATAAAAACATGTGGTTTTGCTGTAAAGAGCTTAGTGAATTTTAAATTGCTCTCTTTGAATAATTTATTCATGACCTTTGAATTAAATTCATTTAAATACAAAATTCCTATTTCACTTCTGAGATTCTTCACATCGTCTATAATCTCATAGGTTTTTGTTTCCCTGAGGTTAAATTCATATTCATCAACGCCATATTCTTTTATTAATTCAACAAAGGCATTGACTGCAAAGGCATAATGCTGAGTTGATACAGAAAAGTGCTGCGCTGAAGGTCTGCTGTTGAAATATCTCTTTTCCAGCAGTTCTGCCTGCTCAATGACCTGTCTTGCATATCCTAAAAATTCCGCTCCTTCTACAGTAATGCTTACCCCTCTGTTTGTACGCTGGAATATGCTTATATTCAATTCTTCTTCAAGTTCCCTTATTGCATTTGAAAGACTTGGCTGAGTAATGAACAGCTTTTTAGCTGCAATGTTCATTGAGCCGCATTTTGCAATTTCTATCGCATATTTTAGTTGCTGTAATGTCATATTAATCACCTTATAATATTATAACCCATAAGTTTATTTTGTCACAGAATGAGTAAAGAAACCCTATAAGAAAGTGCTGATCATTTATTATTGAATCAGCACTTTTTTATATTCTTAAAGGGAAAAGCCTTCTTTTTTCAATATCTCAGCTTTATCAGTCTTTTCCCATGGAAGATTCAGGTCATCTCTTCCAAAGTGTCCGTATGAAGCCAACTGCAAATAAATAGGTCTTCTTAAGCCAAAATCTTTTATTATTGCTGACGGCCTTAAATCGAAATGTTTCTTAATGAGCATTTCGATTTTTTCCTCATCTATTTTATTGGTTCCAAAGGTATCTGCCATTATGGAAACCGGATGTGAAACCCCGATTACATAAGCCAGCTGGATTTCACACTTATCTGCCAGTCCTGCCGCTACTACATTTTTGGCTGCATATCTTGCCGCATAGGTTGCACAACGATCAACCTTGGTGGGATCTTTTCCTGAAAAGGCCCCTCCTCCATGTCTTGCATAACCCCCGTATGTATCAACAATTATCTTTTTCCCTGTGAGTCCTGAATCTCCTTGTGGCCCTCCTATTACAAACCTGCCTGTAGCATTGACATAAAATTTAGTCCTTTCATCCAGAAGTTCCTTAGGAATCACTGCTTTGATGACCTTTTCTATAATATCATTCCGGATTTCTTCCTGGGTTATGTACTCTTCATGCTGACATGCAATAACAACAGATTCTACTCTAACAACCTTATTGTCCAGATACTCCACAGTGACCTGAGTTTTTCCATCAGGCCTTAAATATGGCAGTTCTTTTGATTTCCGTATATCTGACAGCTTCTTGGCCAGTTTATGTGCCAGTGTGATGGGCATAGGCATAAGTTCCGGAGTTTCATTGCATGCAAACCCGAACATTATACCCTGATCGCCTGCCCCCAGAAGATCCATTTCATCTCCTGAACCTTCTTTATATTCTAATGAAGCATTCACACCAGCGGCAATATCTGCCGATTGCTCTTCAATCCCTGTGAGCACTGCACAACTGTTCCCATCGAAACCTATTTCAGAATCGGTGTACCCCATGCTGTTTATGATATCTCTTGCAATCTTTGGAATGTTAATATTACAGGCTGCAGTTATTTGTCCATCAATCAGCACGAGCCCTGTACTCACGGAAACTGCACAAGCAACTCTCCCATATGGATCTTTTGCCAATATGGCATCCAATATGCCATCTGCAATCTGATCACATATTTTATCAGGGTGTCCTTCTGTTACTGACTCAGAGGTGAAAAACCACTTTCTCATGACTTATCTCCTTTCCGTTCATATCCTGATAATTTAATTATACTATTAATGAAATGATTGTTAAACTGAGTCTTTATCTTTAAATCCTTCAATGTAAAAAACTTTCTATTTTTATGAATAAATACAAAAATATAGAGGACTTCCCTAGTTGCTGTGGAATATATATTTTGAACTAAGAATCAAAGGAGTTGGTCTTTTGTATATTTTATTTGGAATAGCCACCACAGCATTAGCCGTATGTCTTGATTATCTTTTGATTACAAATCTGGATTTGTCATTTCACACCGTAAGTTTATTATTCATATTCCCAATGGGCGGATTTTTGCTGGGCATTTTATGCGGGTCAGGTATATTCCTGTATCTTAGCTTGAGAAATGTTAAAGCAGCCGGTAAGCATTACCTGGCAGCCGCACTTATTGCATTTACAGGATTTTGGGGTGTTAATTACTTAACGTATGCTTCTGCTTATATCAATAATGGGGAGTTAAATTACAAGTTCCAGGGGGAACATATCAGCAATTATATGTATAATAATACAGAAGCATTCTCTTTCAGCAATTATTTAGATTTTAACTTCAAGAATGCTGAAAGCACATTCAGATACAAAAGCATAGAAATGGTCGGTCCGGTGAACTACGGGGAAGGCATCAATAAAATTTCTTTTTTCCTGGATGCTTTAGGATTCGTGCTTGGAGGACTTGGCGCGGGTCTTTTGATATTAAAAGATAAAATCTATTGCGATAAGTGCAAAAAATACCTGAAAGAAAAGAATCTATATAACTTCACATTTTCTGATTCTGATCGGGAAATAACCGACTTACAGACTGCCCTGCAGGGGACTGAAGAAGAACTTGATGATTTTATCAGTCAGGAAAGGCCTAAAGTTAAAAAGAAACCCGAGGCGTATATCAGTGTAAATTTAACTTATTGTCCTTGCTGCAATGATGGGTTTATCCATCTTAAATTTATGCAGGCTGTTAAAAAGCCAGGCCATATGATGACATGGAAAGAAAATAAATATTATAACAAAAGACTGAAACTGGATAACGGGAAAGTATCTCTGATTTCTGATTTAGTTTAATAGCTCAAAATATATACAAAAAAGACAAGCACCCTGATATATAAAATTATCAGAGTGCTTGTTTATTTAATCCTCATTCTTCTATTCAACATATTCCTGAAGCAATTGCAGATACTTCTTGTGCTAAGCAACTTCCTTTGACTTGTTTCTGAAATATGAAAGGGTAGCATTCTCAGGAACTTTAATAAATCTGCTTTTGCTTTTGCCGATTTTTTGAGAAAGATAAATTCCTGAATGACCTGAAAATAAGTAACTTAATGCACATGTTATCAGCATATATTGACTTCCCTGGAAACCAAAGAGCTCCATTCCAAGAATAAAAGATGCAACAGGAGCATTTGTCGCACCTGCAAATACCCCTATAAGTCCAAGAGCTGCTAAAAAAGAAGGTTCTATATTCAATATTCCCCCTAATGTGTTACCTAAAGTAGAACCTATTACAAACAACGGAGTGACTTCCCCTCCCTGAAAGCCAGTCCCTAAAGTAATTGAGGTAAATATAAGCTTTCCAAATGAGGCAAAAGGGCTTACTGTTGTCGTGAAAGAATCCTTTATCAATGGAATACTTAACCCCAGATAATCTCTTGTGCCTACAATATATGTAAGTATGATTACTATAATTCCGCCCACCATGCTTTTAATCATAGCATTCTCAAATCTTTTGGAAAAGACCTCTTTCAGATTATGAGTCAATTCGCTGAACAGCTTGCTCATTAACCCGAATAAAAGAGCTGAAACCACAACCTTTAAAACTGTAATATATCCAAGTTCAGGGACTTCAAGTATCTTGTAGGCTGTATGATGAATTCCCAATGCTTCTGTCATATAATTCCCCACAAATGCTGATGTAAGACACGGAATCAGTGCTTCATAACCCATAACTCCTATAACAGCCACTTCAAGGCCGAATATTGTACCTGCAAGTGGTGTTCCAAATACGGATGCAAAACCACTGCTTATTCCGCTCATTAAAATGATTTTTACATCTGTTTTATCCAGTCTGAATATACGTCCTACCCCTTCTGCTATGCTTGATCCTATTTGCACTCCAGTCCCTTCTCTTCCTGCTGAACCTCCGAGAAGGTGTGTTATAAAAGTACCCATAAAAACTAGTGGTGCCATTCTCAGTGGTATATGCCTGTCACCTTCATTTATTTTTTCTATAATAAGATTATTCCCCTTTGAAGAATTCTTTCCATACTTTGAATATATAAAGCTTACAAGTGCTCCTCCTAACGGAAGCAAAAAAAGCAGCCAGGTCTTGCTCGTTCTTAAGTCAGTGGCAAGCTCCAGGCTTTTTAAAAATAAAGCACCTGCTGATCCTGTTAAAATTCCTACAATTGTTCCTAAAAATACCCACTTCAACATTCCTGATCCGATAATTGCTGCGGTGTTTATTTTTTTCAGCCTGCCTAAATTCATACCTTAACTCTCCTTTAACATAAAAGAGTGACTTCATCACTTTAACTTATATTAAAATACTAGCATGTTTATATAAAACTATCAATTACTAAGTTCACTGAACATTGGTTTATCCGGATGTTATATGATATAGGGAACCATTACGGAAACTTAACTTATGCATGAGGAGAGTTAGTAGTAAACATCTTGCATGAAAGCACGTTGTTTACTAAATTTCATCAGATACTGGCAAGGCCCTCCTCAGTACGCCTGAGATTAGAATTTATCATGATTCCAGTATAGTATGAACTGTTACTTATTATTTAATCCTACCAATTTTCAAAAAACCCGGAATAAAGGATATTTATTTTATATCTGCAAAGAATAGTAATATTATCTAACATTAATATCGGAGGATTTATTATGGATATAGAAGAACTTGTAAAATTAACGAAACTGCCGAAGTCTTTCTGGATGGATTCTGTTCCCAAAACTGCCTACGCGTCTTTAAAGGAAGATTTAAGAGTTGATGTGGCAATTGTGGGTGGGGGCATAACAGGAATATTATCTGCTCTTCTTCTGGGTAATTACGGTCTGAAAGTGGCTATACTTGAAGGAGGGCACATTCTTCAGAGCACTACTGGCCATACTACCGCGAAAATAACATCTCAGCATGGATTGATTTATAACAAAATTAAAAGCAAAATTGGCACTGAACTTGCAAGACAATATGCTGATGCTAATGAAACAGCTATTCGCATGATTGAAAAAATTGCTAAAGAGAATAACATTCAGTGTGACTTTATCCCTCAATCTTCATACGTATATACCATGCTTGATGAATATATTGAAAAGATAAAC
>JBEHWK010000067.1:0-18900 GCA_040217795.1 Clostridiaceae bacterium | reverse complement strand
CCTATCTCCCTTGTCCTTTCAATTACTGATACAAGCATTATATTCATAATTCCAATACCTCCTACAACAAGGGATATTGCTGCAATACCTGCAAGCATAGCTGTCATGCTTTCTGTAGCGGAAGTTGCTGTATCAAGAAGGGTTGTCTGACTCATAACCCTGTAATAACTGTTTGTTGTGGTACTGTCGGATGTGTTGCTGTTCAGACCATATTTTGTGTTAAGGAATAACTTAAGATAGGCCATCGCCGTATCAACTTTATCCTGGCTTTCCGCCTCTACATAAAAGGTTTTTGCATTTGCACTCTTTAAAAGCCTTTGACCTGTTGACAGGGGAACTATTATTCTGTCATCACTGGTTCCTGCACTTGTGGTTCCTTCTGACTTAAGAACACCCACAACTGTGAATTCTATTCCGTTAACATACATTGTATTTCCAACTACATTTGTATATCCAAATACATTAGTTGCAGTTTCAGTGCCTATTACCAGCACATTGTATCTGTTGTCTACATCTCTCTGAGTTATGAATCTTCCTGAGTTTACAGTAAGATTACGGATTTCAGCATAGTCCGGTGTGGAGGCTTCAAGGGTTGTAGTGCTTGATTTGCTTCCGGCTTTTATATTTATACTGTTTTGACTTATTACAGGAGATATTTCCTTAATTCCAGGTTTGGTTTTCAACTCCTTAAGGTCATCATCTGTTACCGATGCTGTTCTGTTTCCCGTAATATTAACTGTAATAAGATTTGTGCCGGGGCTTGATATTTTATCACTTACTGTCTTCTGGGTTCCTTTTCCCATTCCAACCAGAATAATTACTGAAGAAATGCCGATTATTATCCCAAGCATTGTGAGAAATGACCGCATTTTATTATTCAATACGGAAGATAAAGCTATTTTAATAAGTCTTGAAAATTTCATGCTTTTTTCTTCACCTCTTTTTCCTTAAGAACATCAGACACGATATTTCCGTCTTTTACTGTAATTATCCTCTTTGCATATGCTGCAATTCCATGATCGTGGGTTATCATTATTATTGTATTTCCTTCATCGTTTAATTCCATCATCATTTTAAGCACTTCTTCACCTGTTTTACTGTCCAATGCACCGGTTGGCTCATCTGCAAGAATTATCTGCGGATCAGTTACCAGGGCCCTTGCAATCGAAACTCTCTGCATCTGTCCTCCTGAAAGTTCAGTGGGTTTATGCTTTATATGGCTTTCAAGCCCTACCCTCCTGATGGCATTCATCACTTTTTCCTTTATTTGTTTCTGAGGATACCCTAAATATAACAAAGGCAGTTCAACATTTTCCATTACATTCAATTTAGGCAGTAAATTATAGTTTTGAAAAATAAAGCCTATCTTTTTATTTCTTATTTCTGCAAGCTTGTTATCATTGCAATTTGTGTTCAGGCCGTCAAGTATATACTCGCCTTCCGTAGGTTTGTCAAGGCAGCCGATAATATTCATAAGTGTGGACTTTCCTGCACCGGAGGGCCCTACTATTGCTACATATTCACCTTTATCTATTTTCAGGTTTACAGCATCCAATGCTTTAAATTCGTTGTCTCCCATTTTATATATCTTGCTTATATCAGTTATTTTTATCAGTTCATTTTCACTGAGCATTTCCGGCATATAGATCTTCCTTTCCTTGAAAATTAGTTTTTAGCTGAACCGCTGCCTGCACCTTGAGTTCCCTGAGATGAGTTGGTTCCCTGTGTTGCAGAAGATCCCTGAGTTCCCTGGGTTGCGGAAGTCCCCTGAGCTCCGGAAGATCCCTGGCTTCTCTGACTTCTCTGTCCGCCTGTAAAGTTTCCGAATCCTCCCATTCCGTTATATGAATTTGTTGATGATGAGCTCGACTTAGGAAGCTGTATATATACCAGCTGGTCTTCTGTAACCCCTTCTGTTATTTCTATATATTTTTCTGTTTCCAATCCTGTTTTAACAGAAACTAGCTTCATATTTGACTGATCTGTTGATGAATCTGAAGTGCTTACACGAACAAATTTCTCACCATTGTTTTCAATTACAGCTTCTGCAGGTACAGCCAATGCATTTTCTTTACTTTCAACTGAAATAGAAACATTTGCATTCATTCCAAGCCTTATTCCGGATGGATCACTTACATTTACTATAACGTCATAAGTAGTTACATTATTTGAGGTTGTACCTACCTGAGCAATGCTTTCTACAGTTCCATCATAGGTCTTGTCTTTAATGGCATCAAATTTTATTGTAGCTTTCTGGCCTGCTTCTATCTTTCCTATGTCAAGTTCATCCACAGATATCTTGACTTTCATTGAACTCGTATCCACAATAGTGAGAATACTCGTGCCAGACTGTACATCATCCCCGTTGCTGTTGTTAACTGCAGTAATTATCCCACCTATAGGAGCTGTCACTGTCATTTTGTTTAATGCAGTATTGGCTTTTGTCAAAGAGTCATTTGCTTCACTTACTGAAATTTTATCCATAGCGATTTTATTGTCATCAACCTTTTCGGCATTTTCATCACTTGAAAGGGTCAAATTCTGCTTTTTAAGATTGTCTTTTGCCGTAGTTACAGCATTTCTTAAATCATCGCTGTCTGCCGTAAAAAGGGTTTGGCGGCTTTTAACAGTGTCCCCTACCTTTACATTCAGATTCTTAATAGTACCTGCGTTGTTGGTTTTAACATCCTTTGTCACTGAAGCATATGCCGCTCCCATACCCTGAACAGTCACTTCAAGATTCATTTTCTTAACCTTTGTTGAATAATACTGATTTGTTGCAGCAACTGCCTTCGTACCAAAAAATGCTCTGTACCCGTAATAACCGCCAAAACCTATACCGGTTATCAATATCGCTCCTATTATCGCTTTAATCACTTTCTTTTTCAATGTTGTCCCCCCTGTTTTTCCAATTACTTACTAAGAAAAATATTAGACCGTAATTATAGTTTTAATGTATAAAAGTTGTGTGAATTTTGTGTGATTTGCACATACAAAAAAACTGCCTCATTTTAATTATGAAGCAGTTCTTAATATTTAAACATGCACTTTTTTACGATTTATTATTAATGGAGCCAGCAATACCAGTCCCGCTGCAGCGAATATCCATCCCACTGTATCGTAAAGCACTATATAATCCGAGTTTGTGCCGGCTATTTCGAAAACTCCCTTCAGAAAGCTCCCGAATGTCAATGTGGCAATTCCTGAATTATAAATATTGAGAAACAGCCTGTAACCAGAAAACTTGACCACAGCCGGTGCAAAAAAGTTTATCAGGAAATACAGCAGTGTCCCTCCCAGCAGCGGATACAGGAACATCCATGTCATATAGGGTGAATCAACTCCGTGTCCGAAAAGATCGTACATTTTATCTGCGGCAATTGCCGTGAATGACAGGATCAAATATACCAATGAAGCTTTCCTTAGCTGTTTTCTTTTATTTTTCACATTAATATCCAATATAGACAATGTCACTCACCTTTCTTTCTCCATTACTTCTTCCGTCTGTAGGGTTATTTACAACTTCACCATTGAAGTACATGGTTGATGACCCGCCGCCATCCAGATTATATGCCACAGTACAGCCTCTTTCCTTGAACTCCTGAGCAAGTTGGAGAAGAGAGAGACCTGCACTTTCACTGGTACGTCCATCTGATACAATAACTATATAATGAAGTGCTGAAACCTGGCCGATTGCTGTTCTCGGGTTGCTTGACATGGATTGTGACACTTCACTTGAGCTGTCAACAACTATATTGCCATTTTCCACCAATGCAGGACCAAAGGACAATACCTGCCACACTTTATCACTGACCAGTGAATCCATGCTGACCTGGTTTTCTGAAATAATTGATAAATTACCATCCTTATCTATAACCAGTGCTTCATCATCACCGGAACTTCTTGCTGTATCCCTGTATTCCACTCCGTTACGAAGAACATATCCTGTATCTCTAAACCCATAGAAATCCCCGTTTATAGCAAAGATTGCATTTTGGGCTTCAGCAATTTCAGAAGTTGTTGCCTTTATATTTCGCCCGTAAGTATTGTTAGCAAATGCAGTTTTAAGGTAAGAAGCATCGGTAACCTGAATATCCGCCACATAAATTGTTGAATCATACTTCCGTACTGTTTCGATGGATATTTTTATATTTTCATCCTCATAGGACGTATTGGTAATAACAGCATTGGATTGAGATGAAGACGCCGTTTCCGTTGCAGATGCCGATACAGACGTTGTATCAGATGCAGATGTTACAGTAACAAGCGACTTCTGAAACACAAATGTATCAAGCAGAGTAAAAACAATAGCCCCTGTCAGCAGTAAAGAAAAAACACCTGCCCATCTATAGGGTTTTGCCAAAAACTTTCTCATCACAAATTGCACCCTTTCTTTTTTTGTTAAAAATAAAATTCTTCTGAATCTGGTAACTTACAAAAAATAATGCAGTATCCACAAATATCTTTATCACTGTAATATGATCAGACAGATAACTCAGACTTGTAACAAATAACCAGCTCAGCATCATCTGACAGATGAACAAAGTAAAATACTTCATCATCTCATTCCTGTGGCCTTCCTTGCTTTGGAAAACCCAATGCTTATTTATCAGGAAATTCACCAAGCCTGACATGCATCTTGCAATGACCGTTGCTGCCAGTATTCCTGCAGATGTCCTTCCGAATACCATGCCTATCAGAGCAGTGAATGCCATTAGGTCTATGAACGCAGATCCCAATGATGAAAGACTGTATTTCAGTATGTTCAGGTATATCCTGACAGAGTCTCTCACTGCATGGAAATGGGATGACTTGTTCCCTTCAAGATATATGGTTGAGATTGGAACAAAAACAAATGGAATCTTGCTTCGTGCAAACTCAAGAAGCATATTCATCTCATATTGAAATCTTTCTCCGGGGATAGAAAGACATGCTTTAGTATACCTTCCTGGAATTCCCCGGAGGCCTGTTTGAGTATCAGGACATCTTTTTCCCATGCTTAACATAAACACCAGAGAAGTTATACGGTTACCCCACCTGCTTTTAAAGGGAATATTTTTTCCACTGAAATTCCTTGTACCCAAAATAAGACTATCCTGGTTTTTCTCCAGGGCCTCCACTGTTTTTAGAATATCCCCTGCAGCATGCTGTCCATCAGCATCAGCAGTCACATAACCACAGCTGTCTGGGTACTTTACTGAAGCATATCTTATTCCGGTTTTAAGTGCATTCCCTTTCCCCATGTTTACTTTATGAACACATATATCGCACTGATATTCAGATTTTAATCTTTCGAAAATTTCGTCACACTCCTGCCTGCTGCCATCATTTATTACAACTATGGGAAGATTGTTCTTCTTCAATTCATCAACCACGCTTATTAATTTTTCATCAGGATTAAGTGCTGGGATAATTATTACAGATTTCATAACCTCGACCTCCTATTCAGTACTGCCAGCCTTCTTGTTGATTTTATTCTAAACAGGAATTATCGAAGAAATATAAAAGAAATATGTTAAAACAATGTTATTTTAAGATACACAAAAAAGTACATTTACTGGGTGATTTATGTTTTATTAGGTGCTGTTATGCTTTTCTCTTATAACTTACCTCCTAATGAACCCCCTTCTCAGTACATCAAACACCACATTAATGGCACTGAAAAATTAATCTGATGATAAATATAATGTAAATAGATAATAAATTTTCAAAGGATGGATTTTATGGGTGTCAATGATAAAATATTCTCCCAGGGTAAAATAACCAAAACACTATTGAAATTTGCCATACCGGCAATGATATCCCTTCTTGTTGTTGAGTTCTATGATATTGTTGATACCATTTATGCAGGCAGATACATCGGTTCTGATGCTATCGGAGCATTAACAATAGCATACCCTGTACAAAGGTTTATGCTTGCAATATATATGTTGATTTCAGTAGGAGCTTCAACTTTTATAGCCAGAAACCTTGGAGAAAAAAACTATGAGGGAATAAAAAAGACAATAATAAACAGTATAATTATCACTATAGTCACTTTAACCGCGTTATCTTCTTTAATATACATTTTCAGAAAACCTTTCATAATGGGTTTAGGTTCAAGCGAGAACATATACCCGCTGGCAGAATCTTATATCTCAATAATACTCATTGGAACTCTTTTCCAGGGATTGTCCATAATATTGGGCTACATGATGAATTCTCTGGGAGACACTAAAATAAATCTTTATGCCAATTTAATAGGCGCACTTACAAATATCCTTTTCAACCAGGTGTTCATGGCCGGGTTAGGCATGAGTGTGGAAGGTTCTGCCTTTGCAACAGTAATCTCTCAGTTTGTTGTATTTTCATTTATGTTGTATAGATTTTATAAATTAAAAAACTCACTCAGCTTGTCACTCTCTTCTTCAGATATACCACAAAGCTTCTCGCCTCAATTAATCAGAGATATTTTCACAATAGGTTTTTCTACCTTCGTTATAGAAATATCAGATGCTGTAGTTTCAGTGATTCTCAATAACCTTTTACTTTCAAGGGGTGGGGATTCAGCACTAGTGATGATAGGTGTAATTTCAAGGATATCAATGATGATGTTTATATCCATAATAGGAGTCTGTTCCTCAATGCAGCCTATAGTAGCCTATAACCATGGTGCCAAAAATGAGGACAGGGTAACTGAAACTCTTAAAATCTCCATTAAGATGGCAACTGTTTTCTCCCTGGCAACATGGATTGTATTGATGGTATTCACTCCGGATATCATTGGTTTTTTCCTGAAAGAGACTGAATTGCTGGCTCAGACTGTAACAGCCTTCAGGATATGCATATCAATTCTTCCTTCAGTAGCCGTATACTATATAGCAATATACTATTACCAGGCAATTGATGATTCAAAAACCTCTTTTATATTGTCTGTTTACAGACAGATAGTTGTGTTTATACCTGCAGCTTTAGTGCTTATAAATTTCTTTGGAGTAAATGGTGCCTGGGTATCCTTCCCTTTGTCAGACGGAATAGCAGCCCTGAGCTCAATATTATTCATGAAGAGAACACTTAAATCTGTTCCTGAAGCTGAAATGTCTAAAAGCAGAATACCTGCAGGAGCTCATAAGGTACAGTTGGCTAAGTAATTTGTAAATGAAATGAGGCAGGACAATTTGTCCTGCCTCATTCTTATGTTAAATATTTATCTCTATTAACACTTTCCCTTTTGAGAAACAGTATCATATAATGTAGTTTTAACTGTTCTCCTTTATTACTTCTAAACACTTAATTATTTCACCTTTTTTCTCTACAATTTTATTTTTATAATCTATATTTTCTGCTTCATGCTCAGAGTCAAATTTAGGATTCCAAAAGTTTCGGCTTTTCTCCTCTTTAATTGTTTTTTCATTCCATGAGATCTGATACTCAAGCTGCTCAATTTCAGCTTTTAATACATTAATCTGGTTCTGCGCATTAATTACCTTGTTATGTCGTATAATCCTTATACTCACTGCCGTAATTATTACTACTGCTATTACTATTGGAATAATAATTTTATGTTTTTTCATAACACCACCTCAGTAATAATATATAAAATTAAATGTAAAAAATGCCTCAGTATTTACCAAAAGGCTTCATCTGTCACACCCCTGGAATGTAAAACAATAAAGAACTCCTGAAAGAGTTCTTTATTGTTTTCTCACTTATTAAGTTTTTTCACTCTTTCCATACTTTATCTATCACATCATCAATTTTATCTATAGCTCTCTGCATTGCCTTATTTTTTTCCTCTTCAGTAAAACCTGTTCCATCAACCAGCAACTCCTCAAACCTCCTTATCCCTGTCATTTTCATCACATCATGAACATAATTCAGCCCTTTATTCATAAGCATTTTTGCCATCCAGGGTATTTCCCCCCCTGAAGACTGGATATACACCATACCCCTCGGCTTATCATTCAGTAATCCATATACGCTGCTTTCTTTGATTCTTATAGTTTTCCCGTCCATTATGACACAATCCAGATATTCTTTTAACGGTGCAGGAAATGACAAACTCCACATTGGAGCCGCAATAACATACATATCTGCAGCTTTAAACTGATCTGTTAATTTAACTATTTTGCGTACCTCATCCTGCTGTTTCATATCAAGTTTATTAAAGTCTTCTTCTTTTATCATTGAATTCCTTTTTTCAAAATACTGATATTCCAGACGTGGTATATGTGAATTATAAAGATCAAGCTCTTCTATTTCAAAATCATCATGTAATGCTATAAATCTATTCACAAAAACCCGCCCGACTTTTTTGCTTGCTGACATTTCTTCCGGTTTTGAGTTTACTGTAATATACAATAATTTTTTCATTCCTTTCACCTCTGCTGATTCTTTTACTAGTTAGTATGTACTTGATTTCTGAAAAAATTCCGTATATATTTAATGAATTAGCAGCCATTTTTTATTCTTAAAAAATGAAATGCACCCCTTCTGATGGGATGCATTTTTACTTATGTACTCATTCAATCCTTTCTATGTGTCTTTTTACTATGTTTATTTTTAGAGTTATTTGCTTTCTTTTCCTTTTGCTGCTGGCTGGAAATAGACGCATCTTTCTTTTCACTCATTCCAAACCCTCCTTGATTTAATTCTTTACTTTAAGTATTCTGTTCAATGTATGCATTATAATACTATGAAAAAAGCACCAATCCTTCCGGATTGGTGTGTAAATTTGTTGCGACTCCGCTTTTCAGATTTCAGTTTATATCTACTGTATTGAGAATAAAATTATCATAATCATCCTTTACCTGCTGATACTCCTCCTTACTGTCAATTGTCCATCCTAAAACAGGAACACCTAATTTTCTTAAACCTTTCAGATTTCCTTGACGCGTATCCTTAATCTCATAGGCGATGAACTGAGGCTTGCTTTCAAAATCCAAAAGCATATTAGACAAAATCAATTTTTTATACCATGGCAAACGGCTTGTCCCTGCGTACTCAACATCATAGTCACTTACCTCAAAACTTCCTGAAAGCTGACCTCTCAAGACCTCAGGAGCATTTTCCCTGAACCATTTCACTGAATATGGATTGAATGACTGAACTGCATATTGTCCCTGATAGTTTCTTAATTGAGCATATGTCATACTCTCCAGCTCTCCAACTTCCCCTTCATTCTTGATTTCAATGAGAAGCGGTACTCTGCCATTTACAAAGGACAGCACTTCACTGAATAATGGTACCGTTTCGTTTGAATTGCTGAATTTCACCTTTGAAAGATCTTCATAGGTAATGTCTTTCAGATATTCGTCAATACCAAATAATCTCTTAAGCTTTTTATCATGAAAAACCACCAGTTGATTATCTTTGGTAAGACATACATCCAGTTCGATAGGGTATCCTTTTTCCACAGCACCTTTGAATGCTGAAATTGAGTTTTCAGGTATCTTTTCATCATGAATGCCCCTGTGTGCAATCAGTGTACTTGTAAGCCAAGCTGTTCGCTGACCATCAACCGGTTCCGCACTTCTTGCATAACCAGTCAATATAAATCCGCCAATTGCCAGTACCGAAAGAATAATTACCAGGATTATCGATTTTCGTTTTTTCATAAAAACTTCCCCTCCAGTCATTTATGCTGCTCATATTTTTATTATTGGGCCGCCTGGGAATATTTTCTTCCCGCAGTGTTTAGTCTGCAGAATCCATGGTTCTTCAAGTCAAAATTCTCAATTAGTTCAGGACCAAAAGCTATCTTCCTTTCTATCTGAAGAACTCCATCCTTATTAGGCATGACTCTCCAGTCAACCAGCATTATCTTGCCTTCTGATATTTCAATACCTGTAATCCAGCCGGCACGAATGCCGCAGCCAGTATTAAAGTATGGAAGTTCGTGACTTTTAGGGAACTTTGGTCTATGAGTATGTCCACAAATAAGCATCATCATATTCTTTTCAATCCACTTATTATACATCTTCTCAATCTTATGCATTTTATGAAAATTCTTTGCTGGGCTTGCCGGGTTCTGAAATCCCACAATATGTATAAACCTCCAGAAGTACCTCAGGGTAAGCATTGTCAAATACCAAAGCTGATCATTCATAAAATCTCCCTGATGACCATGCACTGTCAGTATTTCCTGACCTGTGTTTTTATTTTTAAGAACAAGGGCCTCACAAGGATCAATGCCATTGAACAGTTCAATGTATTCCTCATTGTATTCATCAAAAAACCTATACAAATGGCTGGTGACATAATGCTTATTCTTCAAATACATATTGTGATTCCCATAAAGCATTATTAACCTGTTATTATCATAGAATTTTTTCATGATATCGAATACATCGCTATGCGCAAATCTGATATGTTTGAAGCTTGAATGCTCCCAGAGCTCGTCCCCATCTCCTGCTTCCACATAAACATAGTCATTATTAAAATAATACTCCAAAGCATATATGTAAATATTGACGTTACCTGTAAATTCGTCAGATAAGCTTCTGTCTCCCCTGTGAGTGTCGCTGAAAAAAATATATCTGGACTTCTCGTCAAAATATTCAACCCTGGCATTATTGTATGCTTCTGTCAACCTTTTATCTGAGAACATATTCACCACTCCTTGCCATGTATATACTATAACTTAATTATACTACTTTACTAATTCATGTTATAGAGTTTATTTCATCCTGATCCTTTCCCTGCATATGACAGATTAAGCAAGGCATATTTCACATTAATATCAGAACTAAAATAAACACTATACCAATTAGAGAATATTTTATTATCCTCAATTCTTCCCCGTTTCTTTGAAGCTGCAGGAGTATCCTCTTTTGAATATCATCTTCAACCTCAATGTCTTGTTTTTGTATCAGATTCTCTTTATTTTTTTTATAATCGTTATACAAGTATCCGACACATATTATTATAACTATTATTGTAGCTATTTCTAAACCAGTCATTCTACCATCGCCACACTTTCGCATATAATTAATACGTACTGCAAAGATGATTGTGGATCATATTCACCCAACTCACGCAATACTTCTTTTTTTTTGGAATTATAAGGTTCATTTAACAGTTTAAACAACTTTTCCAATCTTAAATTTTCTTCTTCAGCAAGAGGATTTATTCTTTTATTACTTGTGCTTTTCCAGACAGGACTTGCATACGCAGGCTTTCCCCTTTTTATCATCAGGAACAAGGTCTAAAACGTGCTTAGGAAATGTAACTGTGTCACACCAGCATCCGCCTTGACCATGTTGACAATTATTATCTTGTCCACAAAGTGGACATATTTTCTCTGATTGCTTCAAACTCATGCTATCACTCCTTCATACCTAAATATATTATACTATGCTGTATTTATATATCCAGTAATTCCATAAATAAAATAGTTTTTTGAATTTCAAAACTGATTTAAATACTTGCTAAAACAGGTATAGGTTACATACATAAAATAAACCTCCATAGGTTTATGAAGGTTATTTTTATTCTCTTTCAGGATTTTATTAAATATAAAAAGAACAGGTAAAGATAAACTAGCACTATAATAGATAATTTAGTATATCTATATAATCTTTCGACTATATAAACATAGGTCACTACCTAAGATAATGGTTCGTTACACCACATAAGATATTTACATAACTCTATATAACCTCACGGCTATATAACATTATTACAACACCTTATATGATGATAGCAGCTCTAACCCTATATGATAAGTTGGAATATTATTATGATAAAAGTTTTTAGTCTTCGACCATAATAACACTTTTCCTAACCATATAGAATTAACGCTTAACTTAATAAGCTTTGGCTAATCTTTATCTGTTCTCTGATATTATCTTAACCATAATGAGTTTTAATATACCGGTAAGTTTAACCAAATCCATATTTTTTTCTTATCTTTTATATTAGATAAGAAAAGGGCTATTACTTATATCTTTTTTCATATCAGGTACCACAAAAAGTTCGGTAAGGACAAGCTGATGGTGCAGGTGGTATGGAATATTCATCCTGCTCCGGAGAATATGCGTAGGGTTTGGAAAGAACGTTAAGGAGCCGGTTCATGACGCTGTAATCCTCATGTTTCGCTGCAGCCTCCAGCGCCTCTTCTACCCGGTGGTTTCGGGGAATTATAGCTGGATTGGAATTCTTCATCAACTGCCGGGAAGAGGCTTCTGATTCCTGCTGCCTGCCTAATCTCGCCTGCCACAGCTCATACCACTCAGAAAATTCAGCAGTGCGAAAGAAATCTGAATCCGGACGTTTATCAAGGGTTAATGCCCGGAAGGTATTGGTATAGTCTGCATTATAGTTCTGCATCATACTAAGGAGGTCTTCAATAAGAAATTCATCCTGTTCCTCTTCATTGAATATTCCGAGTTTTGCCCTCATTCCTGCCAGCCAGTTCAGATGGTACAATTCTGAAAAATGTGAAATCTCATCCTTCGCCATTCTGGCAGCTTCCTTCTGATCCTCATGCAGCAGCGGCAGCAGGGTTTCAGCAAACCTTGCAAGATTCCACAAAGCAATATAGGGTTGATTGCCGTAGGCATAGCGGCCTTTAATATCAATGGAGCTGAATACCGTTGCCGGGTCATAAGTATCCATGAAGGCACACGGACCATAATCAATAGTTTCCCCGCTGATAGCCATGTTGTCTGTGTTCATAACCCCGTGAATAAAGCCTGCCAGCTGCCATTTTGCAATAAGTACAGCCTGGCTCCTGATCACTTCCTTAAGAAATGAAAGATATGGGTTCCCATTAGCTTCAGCCTCAGGAAAATGTCTTTGCAATGTGTAGTCTGCCAAAGCCTTGAGTTCCTGTTCAGTACCCCATCTGGAAACATATTGGAAGGTGCCCACACGAATGTGACTTGAAGCCACACGAGTCAGAATTGCACCAGTCTGCAGGGTTTCACGCAATACTGTATCGCCGGTTGTAACCACTGCCAGACTGCGGGTTGTAGGAATGCCAAGAGCATGCATTGCTTCGCTTATTATGTATTCTCGCAGCATAGGTCCAAGTGCTGCCTGGCCATCTCCTCCCCGGGAGTATGGTGTTCTGCCTGAACCCTTAAGCTGAATATCAACCCTCTTTCCCTTGGGAGTGATCTGTTCCCCCATAAGCAGGGCACGGCCATCTCCTAACATGGTAAAATGTCCGAACTGATGTCCTGCATAAGCCTGAGCAAGAGGTATAGCTCCTTCAGGAATCTCATTGCCAGCAAGCACTGCTATTCCATCATCCCTTTCCAGTGCCTTAATATTCAGCCCCAGTGATTCTGCCAGGGGATAATTAAGAATTATCAATTTTGGTGATGGTACAGGAGTTGGGTTCAGACTGGTAAAAAATGATTCAGGAAGACGGGCATAACTATTGTCTAGATTCCATCCGGTTTTTATTATTTCCTTGGTCTCTGTCATGGTATCTGCCACTCCTTTCTTCTTTTATTTTTGTGTAAACGCAAACCTGCCCCTTTTAGTTTCTGCTTCTGTCGTTATATTATACCCTTTGACACAAAGATGGCTTCAGGTATAACACTTGCACTTACTTATATTTACTTATAAATACTTATTTTTGTTGACTTTTTACTTAATTGTGCTTATAATTAACTTAGAGGTGATTAAATGTATCAGCAAGACAGGCTTTTAATGATACTTGAATATTTAAATAAGAATAACAGCATGTCCGTTCATGATATCTGTGAACAGCTCAATGTATCAAGGGATACTGCCAGACGTGATATTTTAAAGCTTATAGAGCAAGGTGCCGCTATGAGGACACACGGAGGCATAAGTCTTCCGGTTCTGGAAAGCAAGCTTCATGCTTACAAGGAGCGTATGGATGAATACTCTGAAAACAAAAAAAATATCGCCCTGAAGGCTTTGACATTTATACATGACAATGAACATTACTTCTTTGATGTTTCCACTAACATACGGTTTCTTGCAGAAATCGTAAACAAACGTATTACAGTATTTACCCACTCTCTTGACAATATTGAAATATTGGCTGAGAAGGACAATGTGGATATAAGCACAATCGGAGGATGTCTTAACAAAAGAAACAGATTTTTCTACAAACCGGGATTTGCTGAGATTCTTGAAGGGATACTTTTCGACGCTGCATTTTTAGGCGCAGCTGCAATTACTTCTGATGGCATATTTTATGACGATGAAGAAGATGCCTTTATAAAAAGGTCAATAGTTAAACAGTCAGGAAAAGTAATTATTCTTTCTGAGGGACAAAAATTTCAGAAACGGAGCTATTATAAGGGTGTAGGCTGGGAACAGATAGATATTTTCATAAGTGACAGCGTACCGCCCGCCTGGGTTTCAGAAATTATGGAATCAAATGATATCCAGTTAATTATAGTCTAAATAGAGAAGCCATGATTTTTATCAATAAAGGAGTTGAATGATATGGGAAATTATAAAATGATATGTCTTGATATTGACGGAACTCTTTTAAACTCACAGCACATGATCACTGAAAAGACAAAAGAGGCTGTAAGCCTCGCAGCCAATGAGAAGGCTATTCCTGTGATACTGGTCTCTGCGAGAATGCCTAAGGGAATACTGTTCCTGCAGGAAGAGCTCGGCATAACCCAGCCCATCATATGCTACAGTGGTTCAATGATAATGGATAAGGACGGCAGCATCCTTTTAAAGAAAGCAATACAGGTTTCAAGCACAAAAAAGATATGTGAGGCTGCAAAAACCTCAAAGCTCCATGTGAGCTTGTACAAGGATGATGAATGGTACATCGAGGCGCTGGATCCCTGGGCTCAGCAGGAAAGTGATATAACAGGGATTACTCCTGTAGTGACAAGATTTGAGAAGTTATTTGAATCCTGGGAAAAAGAAGGTACAGGTCCAAATAAAATCCTCATCATGGCAGAACCCCATGAAATAACTTTACTGAAAGAGAATTTGACCGATGACAGTCTGAATATATATCGGTCCAAAACTACTTATCTGGAAATAATGTCTAAGGAAGCTTCCAAGACCTCTGCCATTGATTTTTTAAGAAAGAGGTTTGATGTGCAGGTACCTGAGATTATTGCCATGGGAGATAATTACAATGATATTGACATGATCGAGTATGCAGGTCGTGGAATCGCTATGGGCAATGCGCCGGATGACGTGAAAATCCATGCAGATGAGGTCACACTGTCCAATGATGAAGATGGCGTATCCGCTGCAATAATAAAACATGTCCTGTTTTGATACAGAATTCTGAAGTGTATCAAAAAGGCCTCCCCACACAAAAGATTTGCGGCTTTTGTGCAGGGAGACCTCAAAAGGTCAAAATTAAATATTTAATTTCCGATGTTTAAACTAACCCAATATGTGAAGTGCATATCCGCCTATACCAACAAGGAATAATCCAAATATTATTGCGATTGCATTTACTTTCTTCTTTAACAGGTACATGCAAAGGAAAGTAAGTAATAGTGGAAGTAGTCCAGGCATTAACTGGTCAAGGATTGATTGAACAGTAGTTATAATTTCTTTTCCTTCCTGATTTGTATATTTTGAAACAACAAGAGGAACATTTAAGCTTGTCCATTTAGAAACAAGAGCACCCATTACAAACAATCCAAGGATAGAAGCGCCTTCAGTTAACTTCTGCAGTCTGCTTCCTCCAAGATCCTCAACTATTTCAGTACCTTTTTCATATCCCCAGTATAAACCGTACCATTTAGTAGCAAGTCTGATTACGTTGAATGCAACAAAGAAAAGCAGCGGTCCAACAATACTTCCAGTTATTGCTATTGATGCACCCAATGCAGCAAGAACCGGTCTTAAAGTTCCCCAGAAAATCGGATCTCCCACACCAGCAAGAGGTCCCATCAGACCAACCTTAACACCACTTATAGATGCATCATCGATTGGTTTTCCGTCTGATTTCTGTTCTTCCATTGCAGCGGTAACACCCATTATAGGTGCAGATATAAACGGTTGAGTGTTAAAGAACTCCAGGTGTCTTTTCAAAGCGGCACTCTGGTCCTCTTTTTTCTTGTAAAGTTTCTTGATTGCAGGGATTAATGTTACGCAGAATCCTACAGACTGCATTCTTTCAAAGTTAAATGATCCTAATAAGAACCAGGAACGAACAAACATTTTTGTAAGGTCTTTTTTAGTTAATTTATTATCACTCATTATTACTTCCTCCTTCTATTTTAGAGATCATCCAACTCATCGTATACCGCCTGAGTCTGATTATATTTTGGGCTAAGCTGTATGTACACGATAGCCGCAATTGTTCCAATGATACCGAATCCAACAAGGTTGATGTTTAAGAATGCTGCGATTACAAAACCCAGGAAGAAGAATGGCATAAGGTATTTTGCTTCCATCATGTTTATTACCATCGCATAACCGACAACAACTATGAATCCTCCTGAAATCTGAAGTCCTCTTGTAACAACTTCAGGAATAGCATTAAGCATTGCAGTAACCATTCCAGTTCCTGCCACTGCTGCTACCAATGCAGCTGGTATAGCAACACGCAAACCTTGAAGAGACAATGCAACAAAGTGACAAATTTCAATTCCTCTGAAGTTTGCATCTTCGGCATATTTGTCAGCCAAGTGCTGGAAGAATACTGTTATTGTTCTTACGAATATAGTTAAAACCTGTCCAGCAGCTGCGATAGGAATTGCTACTGCAATACCTGCACCGATTGGCTGTTTTCCTACGATAACCAATATAGCGGATATAATACTTGCAAGAGCCGCATCCGGTGCCATTGATGCACCTACGTTCATCCATCCCAAAGCCATAAGTTCTAAAGTACCACCTAATATAATACCAGTTTTAAGATCACCTAAAACAAGACCAACCAATGTACATGCTATAAGAGGTCTGTGAGTCTGGCCTTCATCCAGAACACTGCCCATTCCGCATATAGCTGCAACAATAATAACCAGGAGTATTTGTAAATTACTCATATATATTTCCCCCTCATAATAATTCTATAATATCATTTTATAAATTCATTTCGTCCAATTTTGCAATAAGATCTACTTTTGGATCGCTTGTTACTTTTCTTACCTCAAGCTCGATTCCTTTTTCATGAAGCTTTCTGAAAGACTCTACATCTTTGCTGTCAACGCATACAGCACCTGTAATCTGAGTTTTTCCTTCCTTAAAGCACATACCTCCAACATTAACCGATTTTATATCCACACCTGCTTCCACAAGTCTAAGAACATCTGTTGGATTTGTGCAAAGGAAAAATGTTTTAAAATCATTGTATTTTGGATTTTTATAAGCCTCAGCAGCTTTTGCTATAGGCAAAACATATGCCTTTACGCCTGGAGGCGCAACCTGTAATAGAAGTGTTTTTCTTAAGTTGTCTGCTGCTACTTCATCACTGCAGGCAAATATCTTGTTGCACTTTGCTTCTTTTGTCCATACTGTTGCAACTTGTCCATGAATTAATCTGTCATCGATTCTTACTAATGAAATTTCCATATTATAATTCCTCCTCTTCTACATCACTGAAACTAGCCTTGAATGACTTAACAGCATCCCGTGCAGAGTTCATTGCAATCTCTACAAGTTCAGGAAGCGCTACTATGTCCTTAGATCCAAATGCTTCAAGAAGCATCGGCAGACTTACACCAGTAACAATATCCATATTTTCTTCTTCCATCACAATTCTGCTGGCAGCATTGTATGGGCTTCCTCCGAAAAGGTCTACAAAGAATAATAAACCGTCTTCATACTTAAGTTCCTTCATAGCTTCCTTATATTTGTCTACAAGTCCGTCTGCACTTTCACCTGGTTCAAATGTTACTGATATAACGTTTTCTTGTTTGCCGAAAATCATTTCCGCTGAACCTATTATCTCCTTTGAAAACTTACCATGTGTTGCTACTATTATTCCTATCATAATTTTTCACCCCCTTTTACTTTCTGACTATTATTATAGCAATAACCGTGCCAACATTCTGTATCAACGAAAAACAGGTTCAAAATTTAATATTGAACCTGTTTTTACCGTTATTTTATGCTTTTTTTGCCGAATAATATTAATTATCAGAGTGAAAGTAATATCAAAAACATTACCTTTGATACACATAATTAAATTATTGATACAGATTGTAAATTGTAAATATCTGGACCGATACAGATACTTATGAAAACGGATACTCTGTGTTAAAAATATCAATAGGTTTATAAAATGATACTTTCACATATATAATATTTTTCGTCTTCACTTAAAGTAATTTTTAATGAAGTACTGAACATTTCACTGGAGATGTTTACCGCATCATAAACTTCTCTGCTGATGGCATCTTTGTTTTCCCTGTAGATTAAGCTATCATTTATAAGCATTCTCTCAAGGGCGCAGGCTGCATGAACTATAATCTGTATCTTCTTTGGATTGGTAAAGCTTGTTTTAAGCTGAGTTTCGATATTCTCCGTAAATTTCACCAGAAGGCTTATAACCTTTGAAGGATTCAGGTAGGTCAGAAACTCCTGAAGCTGAGATTGGCATATGTCCTTTACAACAATATGTTCCTCATCGGTGGTTACATCAATCTTATTTTCAAACAACAGCTTCTTCAGAATCTTTTCTCCGCTTGAATCAATGAGCTTTTCCAAAGGAATAAATGGAATGTTGGCAGAAGGCTTTTTGACACCTACAACTGCAAGTACGGTATACTTTTTCTGCAATTCCTGTATTTTCTTATCAAAATTCATCACTCCCGCCGGAATGACATTTACGTTTTCATCCGTCAATTCCAGTATAATTCTTTCAACTATCTCCTTTAATTTAATTGCTGCCCCTTTTCCTGAAGAGCATACAGTTACAATAACCTTGTTGCTAAGATTATTTTCCTTTATTTCATTGTTATATCCCCTGAAGGATTTCAGGAAGTTGTAGATTTCTTT
>JBEHWK010000066.1:0-19025 GCA_040217795.1 Clostridiaceae bacterium | reverse complement strand
TTTTTGAAAATTTATTCAATATGGAGGGGTTCTTTATGATTGAAAAAAAACAAATTTACAAATGTCAAGTGTGTGGAAATATTGTTGAAGTTTTAATTGCCGGAGGCGGAACACTGGTATGCTGTGGAAAGCCTATGACATATCTGCCAGGAAACACTACAGATGCTGCTGTAGAAAAACATGTACCTGTGGTTACAAAGATTGATGGAGGAGTTAAGGTTGCTGTGGGATCAGTTGAACATCCTATGACCGACGCTCACTATATTCAATTTATTGAAGTGATAACTGCAACTAAAGTATTGAGAAAAGAACTTACACCAAGTGATAAACCTGAAGCGGTATTCCAGACAGATGAGGAAGTTGTTGAAGCAAGAGAATACTGTAATCTTCATGGATTATGGAAAAAAGCTTAAAAATTGCATTCAGAGGCAGGGGACAAATCCCTGCTTTTTATTTTTTGTTTAGCAAAACATTATTTTTTGGAGTATAATAAAACAATGTTATAAGGTTAGGAGTGAGATAATGAACTATAAATTGGTTTGTATTGATATGGACGGTACACTGCTTAATAATAGACATCAGGTTACAGACCTGAACAGGAAGGCTTTGAAAGAAGCAGTTGAAGGCGGGGTAAAAATCGCAATCACCACAGGCAGACTGTACACATCAGCAAGCCTTTATGCGGAAATGATAGGGGTAAAGGTTGCGGTAATATCATCAAACGGAACTTATATAAGGGAAAAGGGTGAAGGAAAGTGCATCTACAAGCACCCTATGAACAGGGATGAATTCAGCAGGGTATGCGACATAATAGAGAAATATGACGTAAGAACAAACTTCAACACATATAACAAGCTTATAGGAAGAGAACATCCTCCGGTAAACAATGCCTACATGATATCAAATAAAACAGCACCTGAACATCTTAAGGTGGGAGTTGCTGTCCACAAGAACATCAGGGAAGCCTATGACATATACGAAGGGGAAATTCTTAAGGCAATAATGTTCCCTCAGGGTCCTGAAATGATAGAAAAAATCAAAAAGGAACTTATAGAAATGGGAGGACTTGAAGTTGTGAGTTCTGGCCCGGACAATATCGAAATAATGGCAGAGGGAACTTCAAAGGGAAGCGGAGTAAAGGCTTTTTCTGAAATACTGGGAGTAGACAAAAAAGAAATAATCTGCATAGGAGACCACGAGAATGACATATCAATGGTAACATACGCAGGTCTTGGAATAGCTATGGGAAATGCTGTTGATTCACTTAAAAAAGTAGCTGATTACGTAACAGATGACAATGAAAATTCAGGGGTCGGAAAAGCCATAAATAAATTTATCCTGAACAAATAACAGAATTTAAGTTATAAACACCTCCGGAAAAGTATAAATATACTTATGGGGGTGTTTTTTTATGGAATCATCTTTGATTTTAGTTGTCATATTAGCCATAGCTGTACTTGGAAAGGCGGATTCTGTGGCAATAGCGGTCACAATGCTGCTTGGGGCCAAACTGCTGCATCTTGACGGATATATATATCAATTAATTGAAAAGAAGGGCATGTTTGCAGGGCTGGTGATTCTGATTATGGCAATTTTAATTCCTTTGGCAAAAGGGGATTTTTCATCGAAGGATATATTAGGTACAATGACTTCCTGGGTTGGAATTCTGGCTTTGGTTTTATCATTGGCAACAACTTATCTCAGCGGGCTGGGCGCAAGATATCTGATTGAGCAGGGTAATGGAGATGTGATGCCTTCACTGATAGTCGGGGCAGTTATTGCAGCAGCCTTTTTGGGTGGCGTTCCTGTAGGACCATTGATAACCTCAGGAATTCTCGCTGTTGCAGTCAGGCTTTTTCATAGGAATCTGTTTTAATTAAGTGTTGATGGTTTTGCTTGTCTTTTAGAAGACCGAGTTTATCAACACTTCCTTAAAACAGATCAATATGAATCCGAACAAGGAAAAGTCAAACCCCTCTCTGACGTAATAATGAGAAAATCGTAGAATTTCGCGGATTTTCGCGGTAACAAAATTAAGGGCCATCCCCGCATTTATAAGGGAATGGCCCATAATAATTTTATTCTTCGCTTTTGCCCACGTCAGAAAGTATCAATCCCTTGTTGTGGTCAAGAGCCCATGATATTCCCCAGTCATTCTGGAATATCAGAAGATTTCTGTCTTTTAAGTCTTTTACCTTCTTAGTGTCAGAAGTAAGGTTAAGTGAGTCTATATCAATATCAGTATTTTCAATCCATCTTACGTATCTGTATGCAAGTCTATCCATCTTAATATCAGTATTGTATTCGCTCTTAAGCCTGTATTCCAATACTTCGAACTGAAGAACCCCTACAACTCCCACGATGATTTCTTCCATACCTACGTGATTTTCCTTGAATACCTGAATTGCACCTTCCTGAGCAATCTGAGTCACACCTTTTATGAACTGTTTTCTCTTCATTGTGTCCACAGGCCTTACTCTTGCAAAGTGTTCTGGTGCAAAGGTAGGAATACCTTCAAACTTGAACTTCTTGCCGCTGCACAATGTGTCTCCAATTGAGAATATGCCCGGATCGAAAACCCCGATTATATCTCCGGCATATGCTTCTTCAATAATTTCCCTGTCTTGTGCAAGGAACTGCTGAGGCTGAGACAATTTTATTTTTTTTCCGCCCTGTATATGGTTAACTTCAAGACCCTTGTCAAATTTACCTGAACAGATTCTCATAAAGGCAATTCTATCCCTGTGAGCCTTGTTCATATTTGCCTGTATTTTAAATACAAAGGCAGAGAAATCCTTGCTGAAAGGATCAATTTCCCCTATTGAAGAGTTTCTTGGAAGCGGAGCTGAAGTCAGTTCCAAAAAGTGCTGAAGGAATATCTCAACACCAAAGTTTGTAAGAGCTGACCCGAAGAATACAGGAGTAAGCTCTCCCGCTCTTACCTTCCCAAGGTCAAATTCATCTCCTGCTATATCAAGAAGCTCGATGTCTTCCTTAAGCTTGTCGTGAAGAGGTGCTCCAAGAAGGTCTCTGAAAGCAGGATCTTCAACATTTCCCTCAAGCATCTCAACTTCTGTCTGACCGTGGTTTCCGCCGTTGAATACAGCGATTGCTTCCTTATCTCTTTCATAAACTCCCTTGAAGTCCTTACCTGAACCTATAGGCCAGTTAAGAGGGTAAGATTTTATGCCGAGTTCTCTTTCAATGTCTTCAAGAAGCTGGAATGGGTCCTGAGCTTCTCTATCCATCTTATTAATAAATGTGAATATTGGAATTCCTCTTAAAGAACAAACGTGGAATAATTTTTTTGTCTGTTCCTCCACTCCTTTAGCAGCATCGATTACCATTACAGCTGAATCCGCAGCCATAAGGGTTCTGTATGTATCTTCTGAGAAGTCCTGATGCCCCGGGGTATCAAGTATGTTTATGCAATAGCCGTGATAATTAAACTGCATTACTGAGGAAGTAACAGATATTCCTCTTTGCTGTTCTATTTCCATCCAGTCAGAAACTGCATGCTTTGAGGCTTTTCTTGCCTTAACTGATCCTGCAAGCCTGATAGCTCCCCCGTATAAAAGTAATTTTTCAGTCAGGGTAGTTTTACCGGCATCCGGGTGAGAAATAATAGCAAAGGTTCTTCTTTTTTCAATTTCTCTGATATAATCTGACACTGTAGTTCCTCCTTAAGCTTATTTATTTAAATATTATAAAAATCATTTTAAAACAAACTTCATTATATCAACTGGGCAGTAAAAGTTCAAGTGACAAATATCCACTTGATGTGGGTTTCAGAAAAGTATTATGATATATAATAATGAAAGCAGTTGTTGTAAGGAGGAACTTTTTTATGTACAAGTTAGTTGCAATAGATATAGACGGAACCTTAGTGAAAAATGATAAGACCTTGTCTGAGGAAACGAAAAAAATCATAAGACAGATCTGCGCTAAGGGAGTAAAGGTAGTTATCACCACAGGAAGATCAATCGACAGGATACAGGAATTTGTAAAAGAGCTTGGGCTTGAAGGAGAAGAATACGTTATAGCTAATAATGGATGTTCAATCTATAGTACAACCCAGGAAAAACCCATCTATGAAAAAACTGTCACAGGAAGGGATTTCAAGGAGGTTTACAGATGTTTTAAAAAGGAAGGAACAACCATGGAAGCGCATCTTGGGACAGAGTATCTTATAGAGGAGGATTTGAAAACGGTCGTACCCAATGACTGGAGGATAACATCCCCTGCAGCAAGAACAGTTGATTTCATGAAGGAGTTGGGGGATGATGATAAGCTTGTTAAGTTCCTTCTTTTTTCAGGCAAGGAAATGTTGGATGAGCTGTATGGGGAAATTCAGGAAGTTTTCGGAGATAGATTCAGTATAGTGAGAAGTATGGACCACATGTGTGAATTCATGCAGAAAGGATGCCATAAAGGTTCAGGTATAACAGAATTGGCAAGGATACTGGGAATAAAGCAGGAAGAGATAATAGCAATCGGTGATGAGCTTAATGATATGGAAATGATAGAGTATGCAGGTATGGGAATAGCTATGGGAAATGCCAAAGACGAACTTAAGGAAATCGCCAATTATATAACTAAAACCAATGAGGAAGACGGCGTAGCTTATGCATTGGACAAGTTTATATTAAAAGGTAAAAATTATTCCGCTTAATCTTAAATTAGAGGGGGTAAGATTATGTACAGGCTAGTTGCCGTAGATATGGATGGAACTCTGTTAAAACCAGACAGGAGCATTTCAGACAGAACAAAAACAACAATAAAAAAGGCTGCAGAAATGGGCGTGAAAATAGTTCTCACAACAGGAAGGCCCATTGCCGGCGTGAAGAATTACCTGGAGGAGCTTGAACTTATAGGACATGAGCAGTATGTCATAGGGCTTAATGGTGCGGTAATCTGTAAAACCTCAGATTATTCAGTGGTAAGCAGCAGTGAAACCATAACAGGAAGGGATCTGAAATACATTTACAACAAGGTGAAGGACCTGAATACATACGTACATGCTTTCACCAGCCATGAGGATCTGGTAAATGAAGAAAGCAGATTTTCTGAAGATGAAGAAAAGCGGCTGAACCTGAAGGTAAGGGTTGTGGATTTTCTAAAGGATGTAAGTGATGACGATGTGATACTTAAGGCTGTCCTTGAGGAGGATAAGCATGTGCTTGACAGGATTACAAGTGAAGTCCCTGAGGAATTGTTTCAGGAGTACTGCGTCATAAGAAGTGTTGACTGCATGCTGGAGTTCATGAAAAAGGGCTGTGATAAGAGTGTTGGCCTTAAAAAGCTCGCTGAACATCTTGAAATCCGCAGGGAGGAGATAATTTCCGTAGGGGATGCGGAGAATGATAAGGAAATGATAGAGTATGCAGGCCTTGGTGTAGCAATGGGGAATGCCAGGGATGATGTAAAGGAAATGGCCGATTTTGTAACTAAGAGCAACGAAGAGGATGGGGTGGCCTATGTAATTGAGAAGTTCATCCTGGATATTAAAAAAGGAGTGAATCAATTTGGAGAATAAAGAGTGGAAGCATGGAGGGGACGTGTACTTCAGGGGAAAGGAACTTGTGGATTTCAGTTCCAATATCAATCCTTTAGGGGTATCACAGCTGGTGAAAGACTCCGCAGCAGAACTGTTTGCAGCCTCAGAAAAATACCCTGATTATGAGTACAGAGAGCTTAAGGACAGTATAATCGAATATTTAAGGACCTATGAAAATATTGAAATTTCAAGGGAAAGGATAATTCTGGGAAATGGGGCCTCGGAGATTCTTGAACTGGCAGTTTCAAAAGTTGACAGCATAGGAATAGCAGTGCCTTCTTTTGTTGAATATGAAGAATTTTCAGTGAAGCATAACAAGAAAACAACTTATATACCTTTGAATGAAGACTTTCAGTATGACTATGAGGAAATACTTAAGGTTCTTGAAAAGTGTGACGGAATAATATTAGGGAACCCCAATAATCCTACCGGGAATCTTATAAATAAAGAGTCCTTCGTGAAAATACTGGATGCCGCAGAGAAAGGGAATAAAAAAATCATAGTGGATGAAGCTTTTGTGGAGTTTGCTGGAGAAGGAAGTTCCCTTGTTAATAATATCAAAAACTATAAGTGCCTTGTTATTGTGAGGGCATTCACAAAATTTTTCGGGATGCCTGGAGCAAGGCTGGGATATGGAATCTCAGGGGATGTTGAATACCTTAACGAACTGAGAAAAAACCAGCTGCCCTGGAATATAAATTCCTTCGGAGAATTAGCACTGAAAAAATCCTATAAGGATGATAAATACATAAAAAAGAGCAGGGAATGGATTAAATCAGAAATAAGATTCATAGAAGATGAATTGAGGAAGATACCTCTTTTTGACAGAGTATACCATACAAATTGCAATTTTATCCTCTGCAGGCTTAAAGAAATAAATTCTCAGGAATTGTATGAAAAACTCTTTGAAAAGGGAATACTTATAAGGCGATGTTCAAATTTCAGAAATCTTGGGGATGCCTATATAAGACTTGCCATTAAATCAAGAAGCATGAATAATATTCTTATAAATAAGTTATCAGAGATTTACAAAGAATATTCAGTGTGATATTATGAAGACAATTGAATACGTAATCTTATGGTGCCTTTGTGAAAAGGTTAAAAGGGAATTGGGTGAAATACCCAGGCAGCCCCCGCTACTGTAATGAGGATGAAACCTGCGTTAACCACTGAGACGTGAGTCTTGGGAAGGGGACAGGAAGTAAAGTGAATCAGAGTCAGAAGACCTGCCTGAGATTATTGGTTAAATTTTTCGGAGGGAGAAATGATACCACTGAGAGTGAAAGAGGCATGGAATATAATCCTGAGATTATATTCAATTTGTGCATGCGTAATTTTGTTATAAAACCAGTGGAGATTTCCGCTGGTTTATTTTTTTAGTATAAAGGAGGAGCTAAATTGAACAGAAAAGCAATGGAAGATGCCAAGAAAAGGCTGGATAGTCTTGCAAAGCCAATGGGAAGCCTTGGGGAACTTGAAGCCATGGCTATAAAATTTGCAGGGATCACAGGCAAGGTTGAGAACCACATAAACAAGAAGGCGGTAGTGATACTTTCAAGTGACAATGGTGTATGTGAAGAAGGCATTGCCTCAGCGCCCCAGAGAGTTACAGCAGTCCAGA
The DNA here is from genome assembly GCA_040217795.1 of Clostridiaceae bacterium. Lineage (GTDB taxonomy): Bacteria > Bacillota > Clostridia > Clostridiales > Clostridiaceae > Clostridium_T. The sequence continues at coordinate 11,847 of JBEHWK010000066.1, read as the reverse complement.
CAATCAATTTCTTAAAGGGTGTTACAGGAACAGGAGTCCTTGCAAGAGCAAACAACTGCGACCTTAAGGTTGTTGATATAGGCATTATGACAGATCTTACCTATCCCGGACTTATAGTGAAAAAGATAAGAAAAGGGACATCAAATATGGCAATGGGTCATGCCATGACACGTGAAGAGGCTGAGAAAGCTATAAATATCGGAATGGAACTTATGTATGACTTTAAACAAGAAGGATATGACATAATAGGAACCGGGGAAATGGGGATCGGAAATACTACAACTTCTTCAGCTGTGCTTATATCTCTGACAGGATGCAGCGTTGAGGAGGCTGTGGGAAGAGGTGCAGGTCTTAAGGATGAACAGTTCGCCCTTAAGAAAGAGGTGATAAAAAGAGTACTTGAAGTGAATTCTCCTGTAAAAGAGGATCCCATCGATGTGCTTCACAAGGTCGGAGGCTTTGACATAGCAGGGATGGTAGGAATGTACCTGGGAGCAAGAAAATATAATATGCCTATTGTTATAGACGGATATATTTCCGCAGTTGCGGCACTGCTTGCATACAGGATTGATGAAGAGACAAAGCATTACATGTTCCCGTCACACATTTCAATGGAGAAGGGATACAAGATTGCAATGAAAGAGCTTGACCTTAGACCTATATTGAATCTTTCAATGAGACTTGGAGAAGGTTCAGGATGTCCTTTAGCAATAAGTATAATAGAAAATTCACTGAGTGTAATTAATGAAATGGCAACCTTTGAAGAAGCCGCTATAGACATGAATGATTATGTAGACTTGTGGGAGGACCAGCAATAATGATTTTAGTCACAGGGGGAGCGAGAAGCGGAAAGTCAACCTTCGGGGAATCCCTTCTTGAAGATAAGAACAGGGTTTTATATATAGCAACCTCAGTAATTACTGATGAAGAGATGGAAGACAGGGTCAGAAAGCATAGGGAAAGCAGAAGCTCAGACTGGGAAACCCTTGAAGCCTACAAGGATATGCATTTAAAAATCAAAGGGAAGTATGATGGAATCATCCTGGACTGCATGACTGTAATGGTCACAAACCTGCTATTTGAGAATATGGAATCCTTTGAGGAAGAGGATTTTCTGAAGCTTGATTACAGGAACAGGGAACAGGAAATTTTAAAGGAAGTATCAGGTATGGTTGAGGCATTTAAGAAGGCTGAAGAAGAGAACGGTACAGAGACTGTTATAATAACCAATGAGGTTGGTGCGGGAATTGTTCCTGAATATAAAACCGGAAGAGAATTCAGGGACATCGCAGGAAGAGTCAACCAGTACCTGGCAAAGGAAGCGGATAAGGTATTCTGGGTTGTAAGCGGAATACCTGTAAAGATTAAGGGGGAGCAGGAGTGAAATACTTTATAGTGATACTTCAATTCCTCACAAGAATCCCAATAAACATAAACATTCAAGTTACAAGGGAGGATTTTCAGAAAGGTGTTATCTTTTTTCCTGTAACAGGACTTATAATAGGAGCTTTTGATGCGGCGGTGTATTATTCTTCAGGTCTTATATTTTCAGGCTCCAGCCCGGTATTCCTTGTTGTGGCCGCACATGCGGCAATTACAGGAGGAATCCATATGGATGGGCTGAGCGACACGGCAGACGGGATATTTTCAGGAAGAACAAAAGATAGAATATTGGAAATTATGAAGGATTCCAGAGTGGGAACCTTCGGGGCACTAGCCCTGATATTTCTGGTGCTGGGGAAATTTACAGCACTTTCATCAGTTAATAAAGGGCAGATAATAAGTTCTCTGATTCTGGCTCCTGTAGTTGCAAGAACTCTCATGACTTTTATGATGTACAAAAGAAAATATGCAAGAGATAAGGAAGGAATGGGGGATTTATTCATAGGAGTGCTGGACAGGAGGAACTTCCTTGGAGCAGTGATTATTGGCACAGTTCTGGTATTAATCATAGGAAGAGAAAAGGGACTTCTGGTTCTTGGATGCTGTCTGATTTTTACACTGCTTTTCAGAAGATACATAGAAAAACAGATAGGCGGCATTACAGGGGATATACTGGGAGCAACTGTCGAACTTGATGAGCTGCTGGTATATCTGATATATGCAGCTATGGTATAGGTGAAGATATGAAGGTGATATTTGTGAGGCATGGAGAAACGGATGGAAACCTGCGTAGGGTTTACCAGGGAAGAAGCGAAGTTTCTTTAAATGAAACAGGAAGAAAACAGGCTGAAGAACTGGGAGGTGTGCTTAAAGATTATAATCTTACAAAAGTATACTCATCCCCTCAGAAAAGGTGCAGGGAAACCCTTGAGGGAATCCTCAAATCAGGAGAAATCAATCCTTCAGAAACAGTATATTCAGATAACCTCAGGGAAATAGATTTCGGCAGGTGGGAGAATATGACATGCGGGGAAATTGAGAAATTATTTCCCGGGGAAGGGAGAGCTTTTATAGAGAATTTTGAGGAATTTTCGTTTCCGGAGGGGGAAGCCTTCAGGGATTTTTATTTCAGATGTACATGCTTTTTGGAGGAACTTAAACAAAACAGGGAGCATGAAAGAATTCTGGTTGTCACTCACGGAGGGGTCATCAGGGGGCTGTTTTCCTCAATACTTTCCCTTGGAACAAAAGGTTTCTATTCAATGAATCCTAAACATGGAGCTTACAGTGAGATTAACCTTTGGGGAGATGCTTTTGAAATAGAATATGTGAACAGAATATAGGGAACCTTTACGAAAACTTAACTTATACATGCTGAATTCTTCGGGGGTTGAAAGAAGAATGAACATGTATAAGTTAATAGTTGAAGTTGGTTCCCTGAAAATAAAGGTGGCGGAATATGTTGAAAAAGGCAAAGGGAATAATGCTTCAGGGAACAGCATCCACAGTAGGGAAAAGTATTTTATGTACAGCTCTCTGCAGAATATTTACACAGGATGGAATGGATGTGTTTCCTTTCAAAGCGCAGAATATGTCATTAAATTCAGGGGTCACTCCTGAGGGGCATGAAATGGGAAGGGCTCAGATAATGCAGGCTGAAGCAAGCGGGAAAGTCCCTTCTTCAAAAATGAATCCGATACTTCTTAAACCAACTTCAGACAGAAAATCTCAGGTTATTGTCATGGGTAAGATATGGGATGACCTGGATGCAGTGGACTACTTTGCAAGGAAAGCTGTCTTAAAAGGCAAGGTGAAAGAAGTATACGAAGAGATAGAGAACAATTATCAGACTGTGGTTATTGAAGGGGCAGGAAGCCCTGCAGAAATTAATCTGTCAGATGAATTTGTGAATATGGGCATGGCAAAGATAGCAAAAAGCCCGGTAATTTTGGTGGGAGACATAGATAAAGGGGGAGTTTTCGCATCCCTGTATGGTACTGTAATGCTTCTTCCTCCTGAAGAGAGAAGTCTCATAAAAGGGATAATAATAAATAAGTTCAGGGGAAGTGTTGAGCTTCTGAAACCGGGACTTAAGCAGATAGAAGAACTGACAGGAGTTCCTGTCATAGGAGTTGTACCCCATTTCACTCTTGATCTTGAGGATGAGGACAGCGTTACTGATTTTACGAAGTTCAGCAAAAAGGGAGCTCTTAAGGTTGGAATTATAAGGCTTCCCTATATGTCAAATTTCACTGATTTCAACTCACTGTCCCTAAATCCTGAAACGGAAGTGGAATTTGTGGAACTTAATGAGGAGATTGATAAGTATCATTTTATAATTCTTCCGGGAAGCAAGAGTACAATTGGAGATCTTAAGGCACTTAAGGAAAGCGGCATGGATTCCAGGATTAAGGCTGAAAGAGAAAATGGTAAATTTATTTTAGGAATATGCGGGGGATACCAGATGCTCGGTATGGAGGTGACAGACCCTCATGGTTATGAAACCAGCATCCTGAAGGAAGAGGGACTTGGACTCCTTCCTATCTCAACTGAATTTGAAAAAGAGAAGAATACTGTGCTGTCTGTAGGGATTGATACAGTATCAGGGACTGAAGTAAGAGGTTATGAGATTCATATGGGGAAAACTGTAAAAATACCCCAGGGGAATAGGGAATTAATGGATTTAATGGACTTCATAAAGCTTACATCAGCTGAAGGATATGATGGAGTGATATCCCATGATGGAAGAGTTGCCGGGACATATTTCCACGGAATCTTTGACTGCGGAGAGTTTACTTCAGAGTATCTGAACAGCATAAGGAGAACCTTCGGCATCAGGGAGGAAAAGGAAGTCTTTAGCTACGGAAAGCATAAGGATTCCCAGTATGATAAGCTGGCTTTAACAGTAAGGGAAGCTCTTGATATGGATAAGTTATATAAAATACTTCAGGAAGGGGTTTAATGATGAATCTGGTTTTTAGCTTCATGTTAGATGCAGTAATAGGAGATCCCTACAGCTTTCCACATCCTGTAAAGTACATAGGTAAATATATAAGTAATTTTGAGAACTGGGTAAGGTGCATAAAACCTGATAAAAAGCAGCTGAAGCATCTTTATGGCCCATTGCTTTGGTTTACTGCTGTAATTATGGCATATGTCATTACTGATGCGGTGCTGAAGCTGTCCTCAATGGTGAGCATATATCTGTATCACACAGTCAATATAGTGCTGCTTTGGACAACAATTGCACCTAAGTGCCTGAGTAAAGAAGGAGCTAAGATTTATAAACCTTTAAAGGAGGGAAATCTGGAACTGGCAAGGGAAAGGGTATCTTACCTTGTATCCAGGGACACTAAGGATATGGACAGAGATGACATATGCAGGGCTGCTATAGAGACAATTCTGGAAAACACTTCAGATGGGGTCATTGCACCAATGTTTTTTGCAGCTGTAGGAGGAGCTCCTCTGGCAATGGCTTATAAGGCAGTGAACACCCTGGATTCTATGGTTGGATATAAAAATGAAAAATACATGGATTTCGGATTTTTTTCAGCCAAGGCTGATGATTTATTCAACCTGGTTCCTGCAAGGCTAAGTGGAATACTTATAATAATATCTTCATTTATATTAGGATATGACTATAAGGGGGCTGCGAGGATATTTTTAAGGGACAGGAAGAATCATAAAAGTCCTAATTCAGCACACCCGGAAGCGGCAGGTGCAGGAGCTTTAGGCATAAGGCTCGGGGGACCAACAAGCTATTTCGGAAAGATATCAGAAAAACCATACATAGGGGATAAGAAGAGGGATACAGAACCGGAGGACATTTTAAAATCAATAAAGCTTCTTTATGTATCAGCAGTATTGTTCCTTGTATTTTACATAATAATAAAGTAATAAAGGAGACTTATCATGAAAAACAAAACAAAAATATTTACACTTATTATGGCATTATTGTCTATTTTCACTTTAGGGGGCTGTACGAAAAACACAGCTTCAGCAAAAAATCAGCCACTTACTATAACAGATTCATACAACAGGACAGTGAGTCTTGAGAAGTCACCGGAAAAGGTAGTTTCTCTTTCTCCCGGGGCAACAGAAACAATATTTGCTCTTGGCGCAGAGAAGACTCTTGTGGGAAGATCAGATTACTGCGATTATCCTGCTGAAGCAAGTAAAATAGAATCTGTAGGAAAAATAACCGACCCAAGTCTTGAGAAAATAGCACAGCTTAAACCTGACCTTGTTATTGCAGGAGCACATTTCAGTAAGGATCTAGTGAAGAAGATGGAAGATCTGGGAATCAAGGTTGCGGTATTATACGGGGAAGAATCCATTGACGGTGCTTATACAAATATACAGGACATCGCAAAGGTTCTTGGGGAAGAGAAAAAGGGAAATGAAATAATAGAAGGCATGAAAAAGAAGGTTCAGAATGTTGAGGATAAGATAAAGGGCCTTGATAAGCCAAGTGTGTATTATGTTGTAGGTTTCGGAAAGTCTGACTTCACAGCAGGGGGAAACACTTTTGTAGGAAAGATAATTGAAAAGGCTGGCGGAAGCAACATAGCGGCAGATTTGCAAGGGTGGAAATATTCAAAGGAAAAACTTATGGAAATGAATCCTGACATCATCGTTGTAAGAAATGGTGAAAAAAGTGCATTTTCTTCAGGTGAAGGATATAAGGAATTAAAGGCTGTCAAAGAAGGAAAGGTCTATGAGATCGACAATAACATGCTTGACAGGCAGGGACCAAGACAGGCTGACGGCCTTGAAGCTCTTGCAAAAATACTTCATCCGGAAGCTTTTAAATAGCGTGAAGCTTAATGAAACACAAAAAGCTGTTTTTTATTATCCTGTTCCTGACGCTTTTTTCAGCAGTGCTGTCAATTACCATGGGAACTGCTGATATTTCCTTCACCAAAGCCCTGATCATACTTAAGGATTACATAACCGGCAATTCCACCGGAGATATGGCTGAGAAAATAATAATAAACATAAGAGGGCCAAGAATACTTATGGCCATAATCACAGGAACTGGTCTTGCAGTAGGCGGAGCAGTTTTCCAGGGGGTTTTTAAAAATCCGATGGGAGATCCCTATGTCCTTGGGGTTTCCTCAGGAGCTGCTCTGGGAGCTGCAATAGGTCTGGTTTTCAATATTCAGAACAGAAGTTATGGTCTTGTGACCCTGATGTCCTTCGGAGGTGCGGTAATCACAATATTACTGGTATACGGTATAGCAAGGACAGGAAGCAGGGTTTCTGCAGAGATTTTATTGCTGGCAGGAATAGCTGTAAACTTTCTGTGCAATTCCGCAATTTCACTTTTGATGGTTTTAAACAGGGAGGCCATGGATAAGATTGTGTTCTGGACGCTGGGAAGCTTCAACAGTTCCAGTTATTCCCAGGTTAAGATGGCATTTCCTGTTGTTCTTGCAATAACCCTGGCAATATATCTGAAGCATAAGGACCTGGATATTCTGTCATTGGATGAGGAAAGTGCCTGTAGTCTGGGAGTCCAGGGGGAGAGGGTGAAAAAACTTCTGGTGATTCTCTCTTCCCTTATGGTGGCAGTGCTGGTTTCCTTCAATGGAATTATAGGCTTTGTAGGCCTTATAATTCCTCACATAGCAAGGTTCCTTGCAGGAAGCAGCCACAGGGAAGTGCTGCCATTCTCTGCAGTTATAGGAGCGGCATTTCTGATTTTATGCGACACCATAGCAAGGACAGCAATTCCCCCGGCTGAATTGCCGGTTGGTGCAGTTACAGCATTGATGGGAGCTCCTTATTTTATATATCTGCTTATTCAGAAGAAAAGAGGATGAAAATGAGTTTTTTAACTGTTGAAAATTTAAGTTATAAGGCAAGAAAAAACTTAATATTGGATGAAGTGAATGTTGAATTTTCAAATAAAGGCTTCTACTCCATAATAGGACCTAACGGCAGCGGGAAAACAACTTTTATCAGGCATCTGGTGAGGGCACTGGAAGTACAGCAGGGTAAGATATGTCTTGAGGGCAGGAGCATAAATAAGTATAAACCTAAGGAATTTGCATATAAAATAAGTTATGTTCCTCAATTGATGTCATTTCAAATGGATTTTACCTGCTATGATGTGGTGATGATGGGAAGAAGCTATCTAAAGAAAGCTTTTTCTCTTGAAACAGCAGGGGACAGGGAAACCGCAGAGGAAGCAATGAGACTTACAGATATCTTACACCTGAAAGACAGAAGCATAAGGGAGCTCAGCGGAGGGGAAAGAGTGAGAGTATTCCTTGCAAGAGCCCTTTCGCAGGATTCCAGGTGCATAATCTTAGATGAACCTCTGGCTCACCTGGACATAAACCACCAGCTGAACCTTATGAAGCTTCTGAGGAAAATCAATGAGGAAAAAGGGAAAACCATAATAATTGTCTGCCATGACATAAACATGGCTTTGAAATTTTCCCATGAGATCCTTGTGTTTAAAAATGGAAAACTTGAAGGCAAATTCAAGCCCCGGGAACTTTTGGATGCGGAGTTGCTGAACCGGGTTTATCACCTTGATTTAAACAGCGAAAATATAAATGTTCAGGAGATGCTGATTAATTTTTATGGCAATTTTCAGAATTTAATGTTTAAATAATTGCTGATATAGGATAAAATAGACTTATATCTAAAACTCGGGGGGAATTAAATGTATAAAATTATAGCGGTAGACATGGATGGAACACTTTTAAGAGAAGACAAGAGCGTGTCTGAAAGAACAAAAAAGGCTATTGCCAAAGCAAAAGAATCAGGAGTGAAAGTTGTAATCGCTACTGGAAGACCTATTGAAGGAATTGACAGATACCTTGAAGATCTCAATCTTGTTTCAGAACATGATTATGCTTTAAGTTACAACGGTGCTTTAGTGCTTAACACCGAGACAAGAGAAGTTATAAGCAGTACTTTGCTATACGGAAGAGATGCTCATGACCTTTATGATTTAAGCAAAGAGCTTGGGGTAAACATTCATGCATTTTCAAGAAAACATGGATTGGTTACACCTAAGAACAGCAAATACACAGAAGTTGAAGCAACAATAAATAATATTGACATAAATGTAATGCCTTTCTCGGAGTTACATAAGGATGATGAAGTAATCAAGGTAATGATGATAGATGAACCTGAGATTCTGGAAACAGCAATTGCAAAGCTTCCGGAAGAACTCTATGAAAAATATACAGTTGTAAGAAGCACACCATACTTTCTTGAATTCATGAATAAGGAAGTCAACAAAGGAACAGGGGTAGAAACACTTGCGAAACATCTTGATGTGGACAAGTCAGAAGTTATCTGCGTAGGAGATGCAGGAAACGACTACCACATGGTTCAGTATGCAGGTCTTGGTGTTGCAATGGGAAATGCAACTGAAGAGCTTAAGGAAATAGCGGAATATATAACAGCAACAAACCAGGAAGACGGAGTTGCTGAAGTTATAGAGAAGTTCATATTAAAATAAAAAAAGTGGCGTCAGCCACTTTTTTTGCCTTCAAATATAAAGTCATGCATCTGCTTCTTTGTGATTTCCTTGTCAAAAACCTGATAGTAAACTCCGTTTATCATTGTGCTCTTTCCGTTGTCGTCACGGGGGAATCTGTCTTCCTGAAATGAGCTTAATGAAGATGTTGTTTCAATTAGTTTAAGCAGATCTGTTCCGGAAAAACTGGTCTTCACCAGGGGAAGAAGCTTTTCCAGCAGAGCAGGGTATTTGCTTTTATCGTAAGTGTTGATCCTGTTTAATAAAGCTTCAAGGACAATTTTGCTCCTGAGGTTTCCTTCCTGTTCCCTGTCCTGAGACCTTATTCCAGTGTAAGCAATAGCCAGATTTCCGTCCAGATTATGAGTGCCTTCAGTGGTTATGTATGTGTAAGAAGTCTTGTTTGCACTGTTGATGTAGTCTATGTACCTGTTGATGTATGGTAAGTCTTCGGAAGTAAGAGATATATTAACGCCTCCTAAGTAATCTATGATTTTAGGTAAATTTGAAGAGTCCAGGGCTAAAAAATCCTTAACATTCAGATTAAAATTTGTATTTATGGTGCTTATTGCAAGTTCGGGTCCTCCATAAGCATAGGCATTTGATATCTTATTTTCGCCATGATCTTTTATGGTAACGTAGGAATCCTTCATTATTGTTGAAATTCGTGCATTGTTTCGGGTTTTATCAATAGTCAGAATAATAATGGAATCTGAACGCCCGGGCTGCCCGGCAGTTGAGTTGATGCCGAATAAGGCTATATTTATGATATCCTTATATTGCGAATCAGTCTGAGGCTGTACATCTAAGGCTTTCTCATCTATTTTCACTTTATTGGTTTTTCTGGAGAGATAATAAGAATACCCTATGGCCGCTGCAGCAATAACCAGTATTACGGACAAAATCACCGCAATTGCAGATATCCCTTTGTGTGATTTGAATTTTTTTATGCTTTTATCCATTAAAGCGACACCCCTTTCTATAGTATTTAGTATTTTTATATGAGTGAAGTTTTATGTAAAGGGGGTAAATGGATTTGGAGGTCTTTTAAATTTTCCTGTATATGTCTGTTTTCAGGAAGTGTTGACAGGATGTTTATGTTTTACAACTGGCTTATTAATACTGTATAGTATCAACATTTTATTAAAACAGATAAGAAGGAGTGAAAATCATAATACCCAGGGACTTTATTTTGTCAACACTTAATAAAAACACATTAATATAGATTCCGAGCCCCAAAAACAGAAATAAAATAAAAATGAGCCGCCCCCAGGGCAACTCATTTATTAAATTATTTTGTATCTTCGAATATGAATTTGTGCATCTGTTCCACTGTCAATTCCTTGTTGAATCCCATATAATAAACTCCGTTTATCATCTGGTCTTTTGCATTATCATCTCTAGGGAACCTGTCCTGTTCCATAGTTCCGAAGGAAGTTGCTGTAGTAGCAAGCTTCACAATCTCAGTGCTTGCAAGGCTTGTCGTTACTAAAGGAAGAAGCTGCTGCAGTATTGCAGGATACTGTGTTTTGTTGGTAGCCTTGATTTTATTTAATAAAGCCTCCAGGACAGTTCTGTTTCGCTGGGTTCTTTCCTGGTCTCCGGCAACGTATCTTATTCTCAGGTAGGCAAGAGTTTGTGTGCCGTTTAAATGCTGCAGCCCTGTTTTGGTTACGTGGCTTACAGATGTACTGTTGAGATAGTTCAGATTATCTATATGCTCATTAATGTACTTTACATCCAGTGAAGTCATGTTCATGTCAATTCCCCCAAGGTAATCCACTATCTTGGGAAGGTTAGTAAAGTTTACAGCAACGAAGTCTTTAATGTTAAGGTCATAGTTTGTATTTAGTGTGCTTATTGCCAGCTCAGGACCGCCGTAGGCATAAGCATGAGTCAGTTTGTCATTGCCATATCCTTTTATTGCAACGTATGAATCTCTCATTATTGATGAGATTCTCATGTTGTTACGAGTATTATCTATGGTTAAAATCATGATGGAATCTGAACGGCCGGTAGTTCCATCCGTCGAGTCAATACCAAATATGGCGATATTCTGGATTCCCTTGTACTGAGACTCCACCTGAGATGATACATCTAAAGTGCTTTCGTCAATCTTAACTGTATCAACCTGTTTTGTCAAATAATAAGCATAACCGATTCCTGCTGCAGCTATGATTAAAAGTACAGCCAGTATTATAAGAATTGAAGCCATCCCTTTACGTGACTTTTTTGGTTTGTTCTTTAAAGATCTTTTTTGTATATTATCATTCATTAAAGTTGCACTCCCTTCATTAATCGTAAGTATTTTAACATACTTATTCTTCCAAGTAAATTACAAAAGCGTTTTATTAGACTGTAATTGAATAAAAATTAAGTTTTGAAGCCCTTTAATGGACTTTTATTTCCATTAGTAGTATAATAAATTTTGGTGTTTACAAAAATATCTTGGGTATAATTGAAATTCTGGAGGGGTAATATGAAAATTATTAATAGACTATTAATTGTATGCATTGATTTATTTTTCGTAAACCTTGCATATTTATTAGCCATAGATTTAACTTTTTATAATTCATTTACAGAAATAGCCACAATATACAAGCAGGATGCTGTGGCTATCAATATTATTTTCCTTATATGTTTCTTAATCTTCAGGCTTTATGATTCACTTTGGGATCTTACAGGAGTTGATGAGTTCCTGACTGCAGTTGGGGGAAGTGTACTTGCAGGACTCCTGGGGATAGCTTATACAAGATTTCTTGGAAATACCATTCCTCTGAATGTGTCAGTTATCGGGGTGGTTTTTGCTGTCTGCTTTGTGCTGGGATACAGGATACTGTACAGGGTTTACAGAAGATACATGCTTTATGCGCCTTACAAATACGCATCAGACCAGAAAAGGGTAATGATAATAGGAGCAGGTTCCGCAGGAGCCATGATACTTAACGAGATATTTTCAAGAA
>JBEHWK010000065.1:0-19181 GCA_040217795.1 Clostridiaceae bacterium | reverse complement strand
TATAATTGTAATTCGTGCAATTCTGATATTGGAATAAATGGTTTTGGATTTGGGGAATGCTCTCCGATAATTTTTTCCATCCAAATCATATCATACCATTTTTCAAACTTATATCCGCATTTTGTAAAATGTGCGACTTTCTTAAATCCTAAACGCTCATGAAAATATGCACTGGCATTGGTTAGATTTACATCTTCATTATCTGTATAAGCTATACAGGCATTCAGGTTAAGAATATTTTGCTTCTTTAGTATTTCTTCCATAGCTAAATACAGTTTTTTGCCTACACCCTTGCCTTGACAATCCTGCCTTAGATATATGGTAGTTTCAACAGCCCAATCATATGCAGCCCGCTCCTTAAATGATGAGACATATGAATATCCAACAATCCGATTGCTATCTATAGCTACTATATATGGGTATTTTTTTAATGTATTATTAATCCTCACGGCAAATTCTTCAACTGACGGAACCATATATTCAAAAGAGATTGCAGTGTCCCTTATATAAGGTGCATATATTTCCAAAATTTCTTTTGCATCTGCTTGAGATGCCATACGTATGGTAATGTTTGTATTCATTGTTCACCCTTCTTTCATTCATAATTAATTACTATATATAATACCCTGAAAAAAGCGTCTTTTCAAACTCTTACAAGATTCAAATAATTACTAAATATATTGATATAATACAACGATGATTTGCATGGGTGCTTTAAGAAGTATTGTAAACTAAGCGAAGTGCTTTATTAGTTGACAATCCCCTTGTACTGGTTTATCTTAAAATAGATATGAAAATTATATTTTCTGACAATAGGAGAATCAGTTTATGGATAGCATTATTGAGAAACTTGAAAGAATAAAAGATAAAGGGTTATACAGAGTGTTAAGATATATTGAGTCAGCACAGTCTCCAAAGGTGAAAATCAAAGGAAAGGACTTCCTGCTGTTAGGATCAAACAATTATTTGGGACTTTGCGATGATGAGAGGCTGAAAAAGGCTGCCATTGATGCAGTAAACAAGTATGGTGTGGGATCCGGAGGTTCCAGGCTGACTACAGGAAGCTGCGATCTTCACAGGAAGCTTGAGGAGAAAATTGCGGATTTTAAAAGGGCAGAAGCCAGTATAGTTTTTAATACCGGGTATATGGCAAATGTAGGTATAATAACAGCACTTTGCGACAGAAACTGGGTGATTTTCGGAGATAAACTGAATCATGCCAGCATTATTGACGGATGCAGGCTGAGCGGAGCAAAACTCATAAGATACAGGCATTGCGATATGAATGACTTGTCTGAAAAAATAATGAAATATAAAGGAAAGAACAACCTGATTGTGACAGACGGGGTATTCAGCATGGATGGAGATATTGCACCGCTGCCGGAAATTATTGATATTGCAGAAAGACACAACATAATGACAATGGTTGATGATGCTCACGCGGCAGGGGTTTTAGGGGAAAATGGATCAGGAACATCATCATATTTCGGACTTTACAATAAAATTGATATAATGATGGGAACATTGAGCAAGGCTGCTGCTTCTGAGGGAGGCTATGCAGCAGGCAACAGGCACTTAATTGATTATCTGAGAAACTGTGCAAGAAGCTTTATTTATTCCACCGCATTATCCCCGGCCTCTATAGCTGTTTCCATAAAGGCTCTGGAAGTTATTGAAAAGGACCAGGAGAGAAGAGTGAATCTGTTAAAAATGTCCCAGTGGTTTCAGAATGAGCTTAAGACAGCGGGATTTAATGTTATGGAAACAAGGACACCTATCATTCCCATTATCATCGGTTCAGCAGACAATGCGGTTGAATTCAGTAAAAGCCTTTATGAGGAAGGCATATATGTGCCTGCTGTCAGACCTCCCACTGTCCCTGAGGGCTCAAGCCGTTTAAGGGTGTCCTTAATGGCAACGCATACTGAAGAGGATTTGGGAATTGCTTTGATGAAAATTATTCAAACAGGAAAAAAACTGCACATTATCGGAGGTTAAGATGGATAAAAAATATTTGATTATGCTGCCTGGCTGGGGAATGAAAAGCTTCGTATGGAATAAGATAAGCAAACAGCTGTCAGAGGATTTTGAACTTATCTATGTTGAATGGGAGGATATCCATTCCCTGGATGAATTTAATGAAAGAGTTGTACAAACAATAAAACAAAAACAGATATCATCATTTTCCTTACTGGGGTGGTCTCTGGGAGCCTTGGCTGCCATAGAAACCGCATCGAATAACATATGGGATATTGAACACCTTATTTTAATAGGAGCCACAAGCTCCTTTGTTGAACGAAGGGAGTCGGGGTACAAAACAGGCTGGAACAAAAGAGTTGTGGAAAGAATGAAGTCCAGACTCAATAAGACACCAAAAGAAACATTGGAGAATTTTTATGAGGCTATGTTTACAGAAGAAGAGAAGAAGCGTGGATATCATAAGGAATTTCTGCAAATGGCAGAGCATCAAACAGAAACAAATTCACTGGCACTTGGGCTGGATTATCTGATACAGAAGGATGTAAGAGCAAAATTATCAGATATAGATACACCTCTGCTGTTGATTCATGGAGAAGAAGACTGCATATGTCCGCGGGAATCTGCAGAGTATATAAAAGGCGCAGCAAAAAGTGCGGTGATGGAGGTTGTTGGCAAAGGAGGGCATATTCCTTTCTTTACAAATCCTGATGACTGTTATAATGCTATAACAAAATTCACAAGAAAAATAAGCGAGGATGAGAAGGATGATAGATAAGCAGCAGGTTAAAGCACATTTCAGCAAAAATGCATCGACTTATTACCAGTATGCCAATGTGCAGAAGAGGATGGGAGATGTTTTGATAGAGCTTCTGTTTGAAGGCGGCAAAGATGCACATGAAGTGAAGAATATACTTGAGATTGGGTGCGGAACAGGATATCTGACTTCTGCCCTGACTGAGCTTTTTCCCTCTGCACACATAACCGCAGTTGATATCGCCCCGGGAATGATAAGCGAAATAAAGCATAAATTCAAAGGATGTTCTGTTGACTTTATCTGTGATGACATTGAGGAAATGGAGCTGGACGATACCTATGACATGATCATTTCCAATGCCGCCTTTCAATGGTTCAATCATACGTCCTTAACCATCAGAAAACTGTATGATGCATTGAATGCCGGAGGGACCCTTTGCTTTTCCACATTTGGCATGCACACCTTCAGGGAGCTGACTGAATGCTTTAATGAAGCAAATGAAGCATTGGCAATGAAATGTCCTGTATCTTCCGGACAATCTTTTTACGGGTTGCATGAGCTGACTCACTTATGCAGAAATGCAGTGGAAAATGAAACCGGCAATAATGAGGTTATGATACAGAATAGGGAACTTTTTGAATACGAGTATTTTGATCATTGCAAGGATTTTTTTCAGTCGATTAAAAAAATCGGTGCCAGCAACAGCAATAAAAACGGAAGAAATAATTCACCAGCATTTATAAAAAAAGTAATGGAGCTCTACAACAAAAAATTCCATGTAAACAATAAAGTGAGAGCCTCTTACCACTGCTTGTTTTTCAAGATAGGGTATGTGGGAAAGTGCTGAAAATTGATGTGTAATGCATGATCATACAAAAGTTATATTGAATATTCATAAATGAGCCTTTATTGATAAAAATAGATGAAGCTATAGATTTTTCGTTTGTATATGAGATTACTAAAGATTATTACAGCAGCGTTGGCAGAGAATCAATAGATCCTGTAGTACTTTTTAAGTTATGTTTAATGAAAATTAAATATATAATGCTAAATGTGTTATTATGCAATTTTATGTCAGTTTTTGCCACCAGTTTGTGGTAGAGTTTTAAAAAGAAAAATGTTAAAATTACATGAATAAAATATTAATACTACAAGAATAAAACTGTGGGAATTGTATTTCTGACGGAGGATTAACTACGTGACTGAAAATAGCTTTATTGATAATATAAATATAGAGGAAATGAAAAATAATAAATCATCTCTTACGGAAGAAGATAAGAAATATCTCGAAATAATAGATAGTCCCTTTGAAGGTTCCTTTGTACAGTATCTTGAAAGCGGAGAATTCTATGTGTCCAATGAGTTCATGAAGATGCTGGGGCTTGAGCACTTATCGCCTGAAGAAGCTTATGCCTTTTTTAAGGAAAGTATTCATCCTGATGATCGGGGCAGATTTATTAAAGCAGCTTCAGAGGCTTACAATAAAAAAGAATCCAGAGTAAGAGTTGAGTGCAGGCTTAAAGGAAAAGATCCGGAATACATGTGGATCTTAGGACATTGTAAAATAATTTATGATGAAGCGGGTAAGCCAATCAAAGTATTTGGAATTATTATTGACATTACAGAACAGAAGAGAAATGAAGAAATAGCACTGAAGGCTCAAGAGAAATACCATAAGCTTTTCACATCAATTGATCAGGGATTCTGTATCGTTGATGTAATATTTGACACGGAAGGGAAACCTGTTGACTATCGGTTTATTGAAACGAATCCTGCCCTCAAGGAACAGACAGGCTTGGATAATATAGAAGGAAAATTAGTCAGTGAAGTAGTAAAGCACGTTAATAAAGAGTTTCTGGATTCAGCCTGTAAAGCAGTATTAACCGGCAAACCAATGAACGTAACAAGCAGGTCAAAAGCTTTGGATCGCTGGTATGACATATGTATGTATAAAGTTGGTGAAGAGAATAGTAAAACCGTTGCTTTTCTGTATAAAGATGTTTCTGAAGAAGTAAGGGAAAAAAAAGAAATGGAAAAAACCATCAGGATGCAGGAAGAAGTGTTTGCAAATGTGTCACATGAGCTTAAAACTCCATTAAATGTGATTTTCAGTACGAATCAGCTGATGGAAATGTATTTAAAGAAAAAAAGCTTTGAAGAAATCAGGGAAAAGCTTATTAAAAGCACCAATATCATAAGACAGAATTGCTACAGATTTACAAAACTGATAAATAACATAGTTGATAATTCAAAGGCTGAGTCGGGGTTTTTAAAGCTGAATTTATCAAATGTGAATATTGTTCAGGTTACGGAAGATATCGTGCAGTCTGTGTCAGACTATGTTAAAAGGAAAGGTCTAAGCATTGTTTTTGATACCAATACAGAGGAAAAAGTTATTGCCTGCGACCCTGATAAAATTGAGAGGATTATTCTTAATCTTATCTCTAATGCAATCAAATTTACAAATCCGGGTGGAGGCATATTTATAGACTTGAATGATAGAGGCGGCAGTGTTGAAATTTCGGTGAGGGATACCGGAATAGGAATGGAGCAGGCGCAGTTGGAGAAGATTTTTAAAAGATTTCATCAGGTGGATAAATCCCTTTCAAGAAATGCTGAAGGTACAGGAATAGGATTGTCCCTGGCAAGGTCCCTTGTTAAACTGCACGGAGGAAAGATTAGTGTTGAGAGTGAAGTAGGAAAAGGCAGCGCATTTAAAATGGAACTTCCTTCAATAATTAAGGGAAATCAGGAATCACCACACTACAGGATGAATTTAATGAATGATAAGGTTGAAAAAATTAATATTGAGTTTTCTGACATATATTCAACATGATGAATTTATAGTGGTAAGTCCTTAATATCCGGAATACATAAAGGGGTCAGGCATAGGCTCTTTAGAATAAAAATGGTATAGCAAACGGTTTATAAGCCTTCTGCTATACCTTTTTCATTTTCTGCCGCTAACTGATCTGCAGCGGGAACATCTGCGGAGGCCATTTAAGCCGGTGAAGCTTTTCTTAGCTGTTCACTCTGTAGATTCTTGCTTCATACGGTCTCAGGCAAATTGCTCCATCTCCGCTGCATGCATTGACTTCCATGTAATTTGACAATATAAGCTCTGCTTTTTCCCAGTGAAATTCTTCAGGGAAAACAAAATCAGGCTCCTTTCCAAAGAAGTTCACTATTACAAGTATTTTTTCTCTGCCCAGTTCCCTGATATATGAATATATTTCCTTATCCTCCCTGTTGATTTCAGTGAAGCTTCCGTATATTAAAGCATCACTGCTTTTTCTTAAGGAGATTATCCTCTTGTAGTATTCAAGTATTGAGTAAGGATCGCTGCTCTGTTTTTTCACATTTATGCTTTTATAATTTGAGTTTACATTTATCCAGGGCTCTCCTTGAGTGAATCCGGCATTTTGGTCATCATTCCACTGCATAGGAGTTCTGGAATTATCCCTTGATGTGTAATGAAGTCCCAACAGGTAATCTTCCTCTGATATAAGCCCTGGCTGAACCATATCCCTGTGTCTGTTAAATACAGCTACATCCCTGTAATCCTCCAGCTTAAACCCATTTGCATTTGTCATTCCTATTTCATCGCCATAATAAATGAATGGGGTACCCTTCTGGGTCATCTGAAGTGTAACAAGCATTTTTGCTGATTCTGCCCAGTAATCCTTGTCATCACCCAATCTTGAAACAGTTCTCGTTGAATCATGATTGGAGAAAAACACAGGACACCAGCCTTCCTCGTCCCTGCGCATCTGCCAGCCGCTCATAGGCTCCTTTATGTCCTTTATAAGGTCTATAGGCTTCTTTTCCCAGGGCTCGTCTCCTTTTCCTATGCCGTTCATATCAAAATGGAAGGTCATATCCAGCTCTCCTCTGTCTGCTCCTGTATAAACAAAGGCTGTTTCAGATGTGATTCCGCCTGTTTCTCCTATTACAACATGATATCCTGTATTAAGAACCTCTTTTCTCAGCTCCTTTAAATATCCGTGCACTTCAGGAAGATTCTGTACATATTTTATAAAGTCTCCGTATATTTCTCCCTTTCTTACCTTTCCGTCAGGGAAACTGTGATCCTTCTCAAGATGGTTTATGGCATCCATTCTGAAACCATCTACGCCTTTATCCATCCAGAATCTTATAACATTTTTCATCTCTTCTCTTAATTTTTCATTTCTCCAGTTAAAGTCAGGCTGTTTTTTGGAGAATATATGCAGATAATATTCCCCTGTTGCCTCATCATACTCCCAGGCGCTTCCTCCGAAAAAAGAACCCCAGTTGTTGGGAGGATTCCCGTCCTTGCCAGGATGCCATATATAATAATCCCTGTATGGATTGTCTTTGCTCTTTCTGCTTTCAACAAACCAGGGATGTTCGTCTGAACTGTGGTTTATGACTATATCCATAACAAGCTTCATATCTCTGTTGTGAAGACTCTCAATGAGCCTGTCAAAGTCCTCCAGGGTGCCAAACTCATCCATTATGTCCTCAAAGTCGCTTATGTCATAACCGTTATCGTCATTTGGAGATTTATTTATAGGGTTAAGATAAAGAATATCTATGCCAAGCTCCTTTAAATAGTCCAGCTTTTCAATGATACCTTCCAAATCACCAATTCCGTCACCGTCAGAATCCTTAAAGCTTCTTACATATGCCTGATATGCGACTCCTTCTTTCCACCATTTCTTATCCATATATATTCCTCCGATATTTTTTCTGCAGAGTGCTTCCTCGTCATATTTTATCTCTATATTTGAAACATGTCATATGCAGTTATTTATATAAAAGTTATCTGCCCCTTTTGTGCAGGAACTGAGAATTCAATGCCTGTACCATTTGGAGTGAATCTGATTTCCTTGTCATTAAAGAAAACTTTTTGGACATGAGGCTTGTTGAAGATAACTTTTATGGATTCATATGCTTCAAAGCCTTCCTGCTTTATATTTATATCCAATGCTGCTTTTCCAGACCCGGTGATATTGAATTCATATAAGGTGTATTCTCCGTTTCTGTAGCTGTAGCTTTCCTTATCATCCACATAGTGGGTGTATTGTCCTTCTCCCGGATAAACATCTATGGTTAATTCTTTAATATCAGCTTCTCCCACATAATTTTGCGCCGGGTAATTAGGTATGATGCTTCCAGCTTTTATGAATACAGGGCAAATATCCAAAGGTGCTTCCTTAATTATGTGTCTGCCCCCTTCAATAACCTTCTTGGTCCAGTAATCCACCCATATTCCTTCCGGAAGATATACTGTTCTGAGTTTTTTACCCTGTTCCATTATCGGAGCAACCAGTATATTTTCACCGAATAAGAATTGGTCGTTTATTTCATGGGCATTGGTGTCGTTTTCATAATGCATGACCAAAGGTCTCATAACAGGAAGTCCTGTGTTTTCTCCCTTCCATAATATATCATAAAGATATGGAAGAAGCTTGTATCTCAGTTTAATGTATTTCCTGTTTATATTCAGGGTCTGTTCATCAAATGCCCATGGTTCCTGATCCCTTGTATGAATACATGAGTGGTTTCTGAACAGCGGAGTAAAGCATCCAACCTGGACCCATCTTGACAGGAGCTCGCTTGTGCAGTCGAAGCTGAAGCCTCCCACATCTGTACCGCAGAAGCCCATACCGCTCATGCCAAGGTTTAAAAGCATCGGTACTGACATTCTGAGATGATCCCAAAAGCTTTGATTATCGCCTGTCCATATTGTTGAATATTTCTGAGTTCCTGCATAGGCAGCCCTGGTTATTACGAAAGGTCTCTTTCCGCTGTGCTTTTTGATTCCTTCAAATGTGGCTTTTGACATAAGATGTCCGTAGACATTGTGTATTTCTGTATGGTCGGTATTTCTGCCTTCATTTTGAAATTGGACATCATCAGGCAGCGGTCCCTTGAAGCTTGCAGGCTCATTCATGTCATTCCAGATTCCTGAAACTCCGGAATCCAGCATGATTTTTTGATTTTCTCCCCACCAGTTTCTGGTGTTTTTGTTTGAAAAATCAGGGAAAACAGAATTTCCCGGCCAAACCTTATTTACATAAGTTATTCCATCTTTATCTGTTGCAAAATAATTGTTTTTCAAGCCTGTATCATATATCCCGTAGCCTTTTTCTTTTTTGACACCCGGATCTATTATTGTAACTATCCTGAATCCCTTATCCTTAAGCTCCTTCAGGGCTTTCTTTTCATCAGGGAATCTTTCCTTGTCCCAGGTAAATACCTTGTAATTGTCCATATAGTCTATGTCCAGATGGATAACATCACAAGGAATATCCTTTTCCCTGAAATTATCTGCTATTTCTCTGACTCTGCTTTCAGGAGAATATGACCATCTGCTTTGATGGTAGCCTAGTGTCCACATTTGAGGAAGAGGAGTTCTTCCGGTGAGGTCTGTATATCCCTTTATTATTTCCCTGACATTGTTTCCATGTATGAAATAATAATCCAGGTTTCCGTTATCGGCTCCAAAATAATAGTATCCGGAATTTTCTTTTCCCATATCGAAATAGGTCTTGAATGTATTGTCGAAGAAAATACCGAAAACACTTTCTTCTCTGAGGGTTATGAAAAAGGGAATTGATTTGTATAACGATTTATGACTTTCTACATGAGGACTTGGATCATCTGTATTCCACATCTCATAACAATAACCCTTTTTATTTAAATGACCTGTTTTATCGCCAAGTCCATAGAATTTTTCGTCCCCGAATATTTTTTTAACAACCTCAATCTTATGACTGTCAGCGTTTTTTTCTACATTATGTCCTTCTTCCTCAGCTATGCTTACATTGCCTCTTCTTATGAAAGGCTGTCTTTCTTCTCTTGAATCTTCACAAAGCATTTTTCCGTCTCTGGTGTAAAAATCAACCTTGAAATTATCATGAACCTTAACTGTCAGAGCTTCAGTGAAAATTTCTATGCAGTCTTCCTTGCCCTCAACATTAAAATCGCATTTCTCAACCTTCAGGTCCTCAATTGCTCTTGAATAATGATCGGCATATTTTAACGGCGAGAAGACGTTAATTATCAGAGGACTGATTATTTCTATCCTTCCTGTATTTTTTTCAAATTCGATGTTTATAATGTTTTTATCAACAGTGAAATTTAATATTTTACCAAACATGACATATCTCCTAAATTATATTTATAGTCTGTTTATGAAAACCATATAATGATAATATAAACGCTTTTTTCGATGAAATCTTGCTTTATTTTAGCCAATAATAACACTATTTTCACATGCCTTGGCAAATGCAAAAAAATATGATTATCCTATTGACAAAGGAGAAAAAATAGCTGATGATTTAGTAGTACACAGTGTACTACTACTTTGTGGTTAAAGTGAGGAAATTATTATGCTGAAAAAAATTTTAAAAAACAAACCATATTATGCGGCAATGCTCGCAATCGCTGTTCCTGTTTCAGTGCAAAGTTTGTTCCAGGCTTCACTGAGTGTTGTTGACCAATATATGGTGGGAACCTTGGGAGAAAATGCAATAGCGACTGTTGGACTAGGTTCGAGGGTTTCATTTATCTTTCTGGTTACCATAGCTGCTATAGCTTCAACTGCATCGATTCTGATCTCTCAATATTGGGGAAAGAAGGATCTGGGTAAAGTAGGAAGCTCCCTGGGTGGGACAATGCTTTGGGGAGCTGTTGTGACAGCGGTGTTTCTGATTCCTTCTCTTACCTTATCAAGACAGATTTTAGCTATTTTTTCTACAGACGTGAATATAATAGGACCGGGGAGCACATATCTCAGAATCATAGCCTCAGGATATGTTCCGATGCTTTTGATTGCATTATATTCAGCGGTTTTGAGAAGTACAGGACATGTAAAATCCACAATGTATGCAGGGCTTCTTGCTGTGGTTATGAATACAATTATTAATTATGTACTCATATTCGGCAAGCTCGGACTTCCGCAGCTTGGAGTTTATGGTACGGCTTATGCGACAACAATAACCAGATTTATAGAAGCAGGGCTGCTTTTGGGGTTTGTATATATCAATAAATATCCGGGAGCATTTAAAATTAAGGAACTTTTTTATATTTCAACGCCTTTCATGAAGAAAATTTTCGTTATTACAAGCCCAATGCTTATAAATGAATTTCTTTGGGCATTGGGAGAAACCACTTATTCAATAATATATGGAAGAATAGGAACAGCTCAGGTTGCAGCCATGACCCTGACTTATCCCATACAGACCTTAAGCATAGGGTTGTTTACAGGACTTGGAAGTGCCGCGGGAATAATGATCGGGAATAAGCTTGGTACATGTGAAAATGACGAAGCCTTCAGTTATTCCAGGAAGTTTGTAAAAATGGCTTTGACAGGTTCAATGATATTTGGAGCAATATTGTTTGCGTGTTCAAATTTATACATTTCAAAATTCAATGTTTCCGATGATGTTAAAGATACAACATTCAAGCTTTTAACAGTGTTTAGTATTGCTCTGTGCATAAAGGTTTCGAATATGATTATCGGAGGAGGGGTTTTGAGAAGCGGAGGAAAAACCAAGTATACACTCTATCTCGATATGTTTGGAACATGGGGAATAGGTGTGCCTGCAGGATTTATAACAGCATTTTTATTAAAGCTTCCTATCCATTGGGTATATTTATTCATTTGCAGTGAGGAGTTTGTAAGATTTGTAATAGGCCTGAAATTGATGTATTCAAAGAAATGGATGGAAAACTTAACTGATGATGTGCAGGAGGATGTTCAACTTCAGAGTGTTTAAATAATTAGGAGGGTTTACGGTTCTGTGCTGTGGATCCGTCTTTTCTATATTGACATTTTGAAATATAAAAGGTAGTCTCATTTTAATGAAGAAATTATAGTTGATTGGAGAATTTGCATGGATGAAATTTTAAATTTATTAGAGAAATTGAACTTTTCAAAGACAGAAGCGTCGGTCTATGTGAATCTTGTAAAATTTCCGGGACTGAGCGGATATCAGGTAGCCAAGAATCTTAATATTTCACGTTCATCTGTCTATTCCTCTTTGGATAACCTTGTCAGGAAAGGCATAGTTTTTTTGATTCCGGGAGATACACAGGTGTATAAGGCGGAGGATCCTGTGAACCTTATAAACAAGATGAAGAATGATTTCAATGAAACGGCGGATACTCTTCAGGTTAAACTAAGGGAGCTTCAGACACCTGCTTCAGAGGAAAGGTTTCTTAATATAGAAGGATATGACAATGTGGTTTCAAAAACAAAGGAGTTGCTTCTTACAGCAGAAAAAGAAGTTTATTTGAATACGGATTTTGATCTTCAGGTTTTTACTAAAGAACTTACAGAGCTTAAAAAAAGAAAAGTCAGGGTGATAGTCTTTTCCTTCAGCAAGCTTGATACACATGATCTCGATATAGAAGCATATACCCATGATAGAGAAAGCTGCACAGGACATTCCACAAGGATGATGCTTGTTGTTGACTGTAAAACAACTTTAGTCGCCGACAAGGGACAGCTAAGTGGGACGTTTGTAGGGACCTTTACTGACAATACATTGTTCACATCTATAGTTGGAGAGCATATTCATATTGACATATACCTTTTAAAGCTGAAAAATAAGTACAGGAAGGAACTTATTGACGATACCATAAAATTGAACACCGTACTTGAAAACAGATAAGATATCTTTGTTAATATTCTATAAGTTCATTAAAAACAACCATAGATATTATATGATAATGGAAAAAGTTCAGAGCTGCGTTTAACCTCCGGGGGTGGTTCCCCCTGGGATTGATGCACTAATCTATCAATACTTCTATTGAATCCAATAAAGTCAAAACGTCGGGTAACGAAAATCTTGCCTTTTTCAATTTATTGCTTTGAATATCAATAACATATCCGGTTGCTCCTCTAAAATCAGCTTTTGTCATATTACATTGCGTAAACTGAGTGTTTTGAAAGCGAACATCTTTAAAATCCGTTTCCCTCAAATCACATTCTTCAAAAAAACTTTCCTGGAAGTTTGAACCGGAAAACTTGAATTTATTTAAGTTCATTAATATAAAGTTATTATATTTGAAGAAACATTCTTTGGCTGAATATATTGGTTCAAAAGTTCTTGAATCTCCTTTTAAGGTATTCCAATTGATACCTATAAATGCTGAATTATCAAGTATTGCATTTTTCATAGAAGTATATTTAAAAGTAACATTATTCATTGTACAATTATAAAATTTACAGTCCTTAAACAGACAATTATCAACCTCAACATCTATAAAATCGCAATTATAAAACTCGCAGTCAATATACTTTGTATCGCTTATGGTTTCATTTCTTAACTTCAGATTATTAATTTTCTCATCTTCAAAATAATTCATAATATTTCTCCTAACCAGAATGTATTTGTTTATATGCAAATGAGGATTAAAACCATTATATAGGAAACGGATGAATAAGAAAAGCTTAGTGCAGGTAACACTAAGCTAAGTCTTGAAAATTTTTATCTGACATAATTAAGTGGATTTACAGCAACACCATTTTTTCTAATCTCGAAGTGACAATGTGGTCCTGTAGAGTTTCCTGTGCTGCCTGATTCAGCGATATGATCACCCTTGGCAACAGTTTGTCCAACTTTAACCAGCAGCTTTGAATTGTGGGCATAGTAGCTTTGCAAGCCATTTCCATGGTCAATAATTACAAGATTTCCATATCCGCCATTCCAGCCGCTGAAGATAACTTTTCCGCTCATGGACGCATAAACATTGGTACCCACAGACGCAGCAATATCTATACCCGTGTGTAGCTTGCCCCAACGTGGACCAAATGGTGAGGTGATTCTTCCGCTGACAGGCAGTGAGCCTATGTAATTTGTTTTTGCAGGTACTGAACCTCCGCGGCTTAAGGTTGTGTTGGAAGCCTCTGTTTTAGTTGTTACAGACTTTACAGTCTCCACCCCTGGCATAATTATTTTTTGGTCCAGTTTTAATTTTTCAGGTGATTCAAGTTTGTTTACTTCAACAATTTCGTTAAAATCAATGTTGTTCAGGGATGCCAGGTCCCAAAGAGTTTCACCGCTTTTAATTTTATATATCACACCATCTATGGAAGGGAACTCTATAACTTGTCCTTCTTTTAGTACTGAATCTGTAGTCAGGCTGTTTGATCCAGCTATGCTTTGAACTTTAAGATTATATGCAGATGCTATGCTTTCTATGGAATCATCAGCTTTTACTGTATATGTAATAATTTTGATTTCATCCTCTTCTATTGAAGCAGTTGAAGCAGCAGTACCCTCGGAAAGGGTGATGTTGTTCACTTGTGTGTCCATAGCTTTAGCTTTCGTATAAGTAAAAATAGATACGATGGCAAGAGTTATTGCCAGAATAAAAGCAATTGCAAATCTTGATCTTCTTTTGTTTATCATATATCCTCCTCTATAAGCTTACGAGGTTAGTTGACGGGTTAGGCTATAGAGATACCTTCATGATGATACACCCCAATTTTATATCCCCCGCTTTACATTAGTAAATTTAGCAAATCGTTTACTATTATAAACTATAGAGTGAGGAAGGTGCAAATAAAAAATCATTAAGTAAAGGTTACTTTTTGTTAACATTTGTGGTGTAAATTCGCTATTTCTTAGTTTTTGATAGTTAAACATTTACAAAAATATTATAATAGTCATTAAGAGCAATAATAATATTTTAAGGAGATATCACATATGGAATTGAACGAAATCATGGAGGAACTAAAGTCCCTTGGTACAGAGCGAACGAAAAAGATTTATATGGGCAATGGTGCGAAAGAGCCTGTTTTTGGCGTAACCATAAGCGCTATGAAGCCGTTGTTCAAGAAATTGAAATACAACCAGTCTTTGGCAGAGCAGCTATATGCAACCGGAAATTATGATGCCATGTATTTGGCAGGAATGATAGCGGAGCCGAAGAAAATGATTGAAGAGGATTTTGATAGATGGATAGAGGACGCTTATTTTTATATGATTTCGGACTTCATTGTGGCAGTGACCCTAGCAGAAACGGATATTGCCTTTGCTGTTGCCGACCGATGGATTGAAAGCCGAGATGAATTAAAAATGTCAGCTGGATGGAGTTGCTACGAATGGTTATTGGGCACTCGCAAAGACAGTGAATTT
Source organism: Clostridiaceae bacterium (assembly GCA_040217795.1). Classification (GTDB taxonomy): domain Bacteria; phylum Bacillota; class Clostridia; order Clostridiales; family Clostridiaceae; genus Clostridium_T. The sequence goes on along the minus strand of JBEHWK010000065.1, from coordinate 4,310 downwards.
GACAAGGATAAACTTCTGGCAATGCTTCATAAGGTACGCGAAACCATACACAGCCAGCCAAATCGCACTAAATTTGCTATGAACAATTTTATAATGGCTGTAGGAATTTCATATTTGCCCCTCCATGAAGAGGCAATGAAAATTGCCCGGGAAATAGGAAAGGTAGAGGTTTATACCGGCAAAAAACTCTGCCAGACTAACGTTGCATCAGAATATATCCAAAAAGCGGCAGATAAAGGAAAACTGGGCTTTAAACGTAAAAATGTAAGATGCTAAAACAAATTAGATATCACTATCTTTTGTATAGTATGTTAAAAAAGTGTATTCTTGATTACATGAAAATTACGGTTAAAATAATAACTAAATAATACAATAAGCAAGCATTATCAGCTTAGGAGGGAAGACAAATGAAAGGGATATTAAACAGAAAAAGTATAAGAAAGTATACAGACACAAAGATAAGTGACGAGATTGTCGAGGAATTGCTAAGAGCAGGTATGCAGGCACCATCTGCCGGGAATGAACAGCCTTGGGAGTTTATTATTTTAAGAAATAAGAAAATCATGATACAAATTACAGAAGTGCATCCTTACTCCAAAATGTTATTGAATGCGGATGTTGCAATTGTAGTTTGCGGAGATGAATCAAAAGAGAAATTCACAGGTTTCTGGGTACAAGATTGTTCAGCAGCCACAGAAAATATATTAATAAAAGGAACTTGTCAGCAATATTGGCGGATTCTTTTTTGCCTGTGATTACAGAATGCCTATACGATTAGAGGTGTATATGATTGAAATCTGGAGAGAAGTATTGAAAAATCCATAATTGAAGGTGAAAAATATGAAAAAGGGCATAAAAATAGTCTTGGCAGTTGCAGCTATAGCTGTATTGGCAATTGGTATAATCGCTTTTTTTACCATGAAGAGCAATATTAAAAACAGCAGCAGTAATACATCTGAAGGAGAGCTTAATATACCGGTTGAGATGAATCTGCAGCTGGATAAGATTCTGAATCCCGAGTCTGTTAAAGGAAAATCCTTAAAAGAAATCCGCGAATATCTGAATAGCCAGTTCAGCAAATGGAGCAGTGAACCTATTCCCTTTACTAATATTAAAAACACAAATATCGATGCGACCTATGGAAAAATACCAGTACGTATTTATACTCCTGAAGGGGGCGGCAGTTATCCGGTAATCATATATGCCCATGGCGGATGCTGGGTTTCTGGAAGTGTTGATGGTTATGAAGGTGTATGCCGGAAACTTTCACAAAAATCAAAAGCTATTGTAATATCAGTGGGATACAGGCTTGCACCTGACAATCCTTTTCCGGCAGCTGTTACAGATGTATATAATGTTCTTTTATGGGCAGGTAAAAATGCAAAAAGCATCAATGGCAATGAAAATAAACTGATTGTTGCAGGCGATAGTGCAGGCGGGAATATTGCAGCAGCAGTGACTCAGATGGCAAGAGATAAAAATGGTCCCCGCCCCATTTGTCAGGTGCTTATCTACCCGGCTGCGAATATTAAGGATCTGAATACACCTTCCTGGACGTACATTCAAAATAAATATATTATTACAAGACAAAACCTTGAAGAGTATATTTCAATGTATGTGCCTAAGGTCGAGGACCGGAAAAATCCTTACGCTTCGCCGCTGTTGGCAAATAATTTTGCAAATCTTTCTGATGCGCTTATAATTACAGCGGAAATCGATCCCCTCAGGGATGAAGGGGAGGCGTATGGAGAAAAATTAAAAGAAGCAGGAGTACAGGTACAGGTTACAAGATATAACGGTGTTCCTCACGGATTTATTTCAATGGATAAAATTACTGATAAAGCAGAGGAAGCCCTGAACGAAATTGCTTCATACATTCAAAAGAAATCAAGTTAAATCTCAGGTCATGGAAGTTCACCTGAGATCTGAGGGGTTTTCATTAGCAAGCTGTATATTGGAAGGAGTTGAACATTATGTTTATTCAATATACTAAGAAGCTTCTGAACCGGATGAACAGAAAAAAGATAATTATTATTCCTCTGGCATTGCTGTTTGTGATGGCGGTTTTCTGTTTGGTTAAACCAAATAAAGTGCCTGCACCTTGGAAAATAATAATTTATAGTGAAGGTACTCAAAAAGAAGTGGACAGGAACGATGAAAATTTTAGTAAAATTGTGGATCTGACAAATAAGCGTTTCAAAATAAATCTGTCCCGGGCTAAGGATGTGGTGGATGATTCTTCAATAGAATATCAGCAAAAGGATGATTTAGGCATTGAATTTATATATCCGGAAAGGCACACTTTTATAAGTTTAAATCCTTTTACTTATGATAAACTCTATTTCCAGCTTACCAGTAAAAAATATGGTGATGAACAAGGTTCGGTGGTTAATACATTTGAATATGGAAATAATGGCCATTATCTGGATTGCTCAAGAGGGGAGCTGTACTATTCAGAAGAATTGGCAGATATGGTTGAAAGTATAAATTAATATGATGAAGCATTCAAAGAACAAATTTCCACTTTTTTCGAGAGAGTCAATTTGACTCTCTCGAATTATGTCACTTCTTATTATCCTTAACAATATTAATAAATTGCCTCATTCAGTATTATGCTTAGGCAGGCATTGACATCAGCTGCGAAAGCATTTTCTTCATAATCATACTAACAAACAATTAGAGTATTAGTGAAATATGTGAAAATAAAAAACTTTTTTTTGCTTTCAATCGTCTAATATATAAGGAAACTATATTTTATGGGAGGTAACTATGAAAAAATTAATTGTATTGGCATCTGTTATATGTATTGGGATTTTATTTGCTGGATGTGCTAAACAGCAATCTCTAAATGTTTCTGTTGAAAAAACGGTATCTCAAAATGATACGAAAGTGGTTTCTAAAATTGGAAGTACCGAAGATTTTATTAAATCATTAGAGAAGTCCGGATATAAAATAAATTCCTCAACACAAGAAAATAAAGGCTTTCTATCAGGCACTTTAACAGCAGTAAACATTAATGATGATACTATTTGTGTATATGAATACAAAAACAATCAGCAAATGGAAGAGGATTTAAAGACAATAAGCAGTGATGGTTCAATGGTAGGAAATGCTGAAGTTGAATGGATTAAAGCACCTCATCTTTACAAAAGCGGAAATATCATTGTAATTTATGTTGGTGAAAATAAAGAAATGACAGAAGCTCTTGAAAAACTTTTAGGGAAACAATTTGCGGGATAAAATTTAGGAGATCACTGTTAGTGGTCTCTTAAGTTTTTATGGCAGGATATCTGGATAGGCTTTTCCTTACATATAGAATTTAGTAAAATGAGGAAAGATGTTAATATACAGTTTCAATTAGCGAGGGATAACTATGAAAAAGAAAATAATATTTGCAATAAGTCTGCTGATAACACTGACAGCCTTCTTCTACGGATTTAAAGTGAATTATACAACCAGGGGATTTATTGGTTCTTTCGAAAATAAACTTGAAGGCAAAACATTAAACAGGAAATTTGATGTAAAAATAAAGTCGGGAAACTTATGTACAAACTATAATATTGATACAGTCATGGATGATATCGACAAATTAGGACTTAATACATTAAATATTCCAGTAGTAATAAATATAAGCAGTGTTACTGCCAGTGATATGTCAATTGACAATTACAGTAAAAATCAGGCTGCAACTCTTATTAAAAGGTTGAAGGGAAAGGGAATAAACATAATATTGGAGCCCTATCCATGGATAGAAAATGGCAGCAAGGCTGAGACTGAGTGGTCTCCGGAGAATGTTGACGACTTTTTTATCAATTGGAAAACAAAAGTGCTGAAACCATTGATAGATGATATCGCAGTACCTTATCACGTGGATGCGCTGGATATAGGTACAAGCTTTACCAAAATAGAATCCGAAGAGGACAGCTTCTGTGATATGGCTGATTTCGTAAGGAAATATTATAAAGGACTGGTTACATACAGAACCAGCTGGTGGGTAACTACAAATTGGAATGAATCTTCAACCAAAGCGATTCAGGATAATTTGCAGAAAGAATATGAAAAGAAATTAAACAATAAACTCTTTTCAAAGTTGGATTTTATTTCTATAGCTGCTTATTTTGAGCTCACTGATAATGATACCAATACAGCAGATAATCTGGTTAGTGCGCTGGAATGCAGTCAGAGATATAACAGAAAGCAAAATATAAAACAGGAAATCAAGAATTTCTATACAAAGTGGAACAAGCCGATTTTTTTTGGAGAGTTGGGATTCCCGCCTGCAGATAAGGCATCCATTGAACCGTGGTCTC
>JBEHWK010000064.1:0-19465 GCA_040217795.1 Clostridiaceae bacterium | reverse complement strand
ATCCTTTATATCCTTTTTATTTAAAATGACTGAATCATTCTGACCTTTAACCTCAATCTGCTGAAATCTTCCTGCACCTGCTGCATTCAACGTCAGAAGCAATGATGGTCCTGAGTACATTTCATCCTGCTGATGATTCTGTTCCACCAGTTGCTTTAATATTTCTGCACTGACATATGCAACCACCTTATCCTTTTCCGTTATCTTTATTATTTTGGCTGAACTTATACCTTGCCTGGTTACTATCACTTCTGTCAAATATGAAGCAGCTGTGAGCATCACTATAATCACTGAACTTATGATTAATCTTTTTTTCACATTCATAATCTCCTTATTCTAAAGTTTTAGTTTTTTACTTCCCTGCTTCTTATTTCTCTTTATAAAAAACTCAATAACAATCCAAAGAACTATAATCACTGCTATAGATATACTGATGTATCTGTTGTAATCCACATTTCCCATCAAAAGTTCCGAATCAGTACCAGATGTTCCATCTTCCTGCAGATTATCCTTGGAAGCATTCTCTTTTATTTCTGGCTGCTCAGAAGCTGTAACCTCACTGCTTTTTGCAATCTCTGATTTATCTGAGCCATCCCAAATGTTTGCTTTGTCTGCATCAACCGAAGCAGTCGCCTCACTTATTTTCTTTGAATTATCTGATGTCTTAACTTCATCCTGCTGATCCGAAGCAGCCTTAGGAGAATTGTTCCCTTCAGCCGGAGCAGCAGTCTGGACTACTTCACTTGTTTTAGTCTTAAAGGAAATAGTGACACCTTGTCCACCAGTTGTCTCTCCAAGAGTAGCAACTCCATTTTTCGCCACCAAATCAGGAGAAACCTTAATATAATAAGTCCTGCCCGGCTCCAGTTGATTTACAGGCTGTACGAAAATTTGCTGTCGATGATCGAAATCCACTGTATCATCTATTTTGCTTACATCTACGGGAACACTGGAATTATTATCAGACAAAATGCTTACACACTTCCTGTTGTTTTCCCAAACAAGCATATTCACAACATTCTTATCAAACAGAAGTGTAAATTTCGGCTTGAGGTTTGCAATCTCAGCACCATTAATCCTGCTTCCGTCCTCCAGGGTACAGGAAATGAAGTTCAGAGGCTTGATATCGCCAGAAGAACCAGCCACTTCCGCATAAGCATAATTAGTTACCATAAATAAAAGAACAGTTATAAGAAAGATAAATGTTCCAGCAGTTTTCATCAGTAATTTACGCATCTTATTCCACCTTCCTCTTAAATTGAAACTCCCATAAGCACTTTGTATGATTTTGGTACATTTCTTTCTGTGCATTTTGTTATGTTTTACGGTGTTTTAAACAACTTTTTACACAATTTCCGCACCCTTTAATACATTTGGTTTGTTTTTGTAATGTTTTATACCATTTTGTCATTTTTTAAAAATACTACCACACACATTTTCCCAAATCAATACTTAGTTATGTAAAATTTACATTTTTGTTAAATCAGTATTTTTATATGGTTAAAATTTTACTTTCTTTAAAGAAAAGCAGAACACATGTAACAAATTATATAAAAACAGTCCCAAAGCATCCCAATAAAAGTCAGAAAATTCCACCAAAATCCAAATGTTATATGTAATATCTATCGAATCACATTGTGACTTTAACAATGATAACCAATACATTTTCAGCATTTTTATAAATAATAATATTTTTTCAAATAAATTATTTATAAATTTTATGTTTCACTCACCCCACTTGTTTTCTATTCAAATGCAATTTTGGGAAATTCATATTATTATCATTTTGTTAATGACAATGGATGACGACATATTTCCAGAGAGTTAATTTGATTCTCTGAAAAAAGTGGAGTGCTCCAGTATTGAATTATGAGAGTATGAAAAAAAGCAACCTGGGGGTCAGTAAACCCCCAGGCTTTCATCTCAAATTTCTTTTATTATTCAAATTTTATTTTAAAATAAATTACAAGGTTGTACCAATTTTCAAGTCATTATTAGTTCATAGCTTAAGAAAACTATAACTTTATAAAGTTACAGGCAGACTCAATAGCCTTCCTGGTAAGTTCTTCACAGGCGTGTGGCGGATCACTTTCATGGAAGCCGTTTGGGCGTAATTCATAGCATCGTAAACTACAACGTATATATATCTGAAAATTCAATTTCTATTTTTTCTACATGACTATTCAAATTATTGCCAAGTAACTTAACATTTTCATTATTTTTGCTATCATCTATCAGCTTAACCGGAAGCTTTATGGTAAACTTAGTTCCAACTCCATATTTACTTTCTGCAAAGATTGTACCCCCTTGCATTTCAACCAGGGATTTTACAAGAGATAATCCTATTCCACTTCCCTCATGATTTCTTGTAAAAGAACGGTCTACTTGTCTAAATCTATCAAATATTATATCTAGTTTATCCTTATTTATCCCTATACCAGTATCTTCAATGGTAATAGTAACAAATTCTTCCCCATCGTATATATTTACAAATATATTTCCACCTGAATTTGTAAATTTAACAGCGTTGGACAAGATATTAAGTATTATCCTTTCCACTTTATCTAAATCGGAAGCTATTATCTTTTCTTCTATATCAGTATCGAATGTAAGATTTAAATGATTACTTTTTATGTACTCAACAGCAGATAAGGTAATTTCTTCAACTATATTAACTATATTACAATTCACCATATTAGGTTCAAAATATCCTGCATCTATCTTAGTTGAATCAATAAGATTGTTAATTAACCTTAGCAATCTGAAGCAATTCTGTTTCTGGGTGTTAATGATATTAAAGATTTTTTCTCTATCTATACTTTCTTTTTCAAGATTCATAGAAATAACTTTTACTGAACCTAATATTATATTTAGAGGAGTTCTTAATTCATGAGAAATGTTAGCAAAAAACTCTGTCCTTAATTTTTCTAATTCCAAAGCTTCATTTTTTGATGCTAATTCAGCTTGTTTTCTCTCTGTAATATTTCTGATAGTTGCTAAAACAGCAGCATCCTCATTAATCATTACAATATGGCTATTTCCCTCAACCCAAAATTCATTATTATTTTTATCCATCGCAATACATTCTATTATCAATGGATCATTATCCTTTTTCTGTTTATTTAATAATTCTTCCTGATTATTTAACAATTTTTTCAGATTATCAGGTGAGTTTTCCGGAATAAGATTATTTATATTCATATCCATAAATTCTTCGTAAGAATAACCATATAGGCTAACAGCAGTGCTATTTACATCAATTATATTCCCATCAAAATCATGAAGTATTATCGCCTCATTCACTGAATTAAAAATTTTGTTTAGATACTTCTGGCTTTTTTCAAGCTCCCTCTGAGAATTTTTATACTCCAGCTGCCTTAACCCACTTTCAGCTAATGTACTAACAAATCCTTTAAAAAATTCTATTATATGTTTAACTTTTTCTTTTGAAAAAACAGGTACTTTACTTAATGTTTCCAGATATTCTTTTTCATTAAATCCAAATTCTTGTGCCTGTGCACGAAAATACTCTATATCTATGACTTCATCATCATAAAAAAATTGCCCGATGACAATTGAAGCTATATGAATACCTGAGATAAAAATAGGTATTACAATATCCCTCATATTATTTAAACATTTATAAGCTATACATTCACCTTCTCCGGCATGTTCATTACCATATTTATCACTAATCAGACAACGATTACATGTAATTGAATTTACCCTGTGAAATCTATTGCATATATCATGATGTCCAACGACAAACTCGATTGTCCCATCAGTATGAGTAAGTGCAATAGCAATGCCTGTAATTGCATGCATATTTTCAGCAATTTTTTTTAATGATTCAATGTTTATTAATTCCTTAAAATCAACCATTTTCCAAGTACCCCTTTTTATGTAAAAATGATGCAACGCTAATAATATAAGCATCTGAATAATTATATCAGTACATTTATTTTTTTAAAACCCCTGTAGTATACTTAAAAGTATAGTCACATTCTTCTGCTTCCGACATTTCATTGAGACAACCAATTTTTTCTTATTTCATCCATTCGCTTATCCAATTGTAACTGCAAAATAGAACAACCCGGAGTTGCCTCCAGGTTCTTTCATCTTAATCTTCCATAAGTAACTTAGTTGTAAATAATCAAATCGAATATATATCAGAAAATTCAATATTAATCAGCTCAATTTTACTGTTCATCGGCTTGATTTTTTCAATAGCATTCGAATTTTCTACAATCCTTGCAGGAAGTTCTATTCTAAATGTAGTTCCCTCCCCCACCAGGCTATCCACAGTTATGTTTCCTCCATGAAGTTCAACAATAGATTTTACAAGAGTCAATCCAATTCCGGTGCCTTCAGAATTACGGGAAAGGGTCTTATCTACCTGATGAAATCTTTTGAAAATATTATCAAGATCTTTCTTGTCAATTCCTATACCCGTATCCTTTATCTCTATTTCAACGGAATCATATTTATCAATTAAGTTTACAAATATGGTGCCCCCTGGATTTGTAAATTTAACTGCGTTTGAAACAATATTCAGAATAATTCTCTCAATCTTTTCAGGATCACAGGCAATAATCTTTTCTTCTGTATCTGTGTCAAAAATAATATTTATTCCTTTTCCCTCAACATAAGTTGATACTGATTGGACAATATTTTCAATAACCTCAACTATATTTTCATTAACCATGTGCAGCCTGAAAAATCCTGAATCTATTTTCGATATATCCACTATATTATTGATAAGCTTTGTAAATCTATAACAGTTTTGCTTAATAATATCTATGCTTTTAATAAACTTTTCCTTATTAGATTCAAAAGAGTTGTTTTTCAAATAGAATTCAAGGAGCTGGTTTGTGCTGAAAATTACATTCAGCGGAGTTTTAAGCTCATGAGATACATTGGCAAATATCTCATCCTGAACCTTTAGTGTTTTTTCCATATTATTTTTGGCTTTTACTTCGTCTGTCATATCTATTGCAACAGCAACTATCTCTTTAACATCATGGTTCATATCAAATAAAGGCTGAAACATAATTTTAAAAAACCACTCTTTTCCTTTAGCAAGAAATGCTTTCTTATAATTAAAGTGGCTGCTCTTTCTATGTTTTAACGCCTCTATGCCAGTTTTTACTGTGTTCATTTCCTCAGTTGTGAACTTGCTTATTTCAAAAAAATTTTCTCCTATGATATGAGATAATGATCCTAACTGCCTGTTAGCATATATTAATTTATCATAAGCTGTATGGTTCATATAATTAAGTTTAAAGTCAGGGAAAGAAATTCTTGCATAACATAAGTCAAGATTATCTATAATAGCTTCCAGCTCATTTTTCTGCATTCTTATTAATTCATCTTTTTTTACCTGTTCCGTAATATCGCGACTGATACCAACCAATGCTACAGGTTGTCCCTGAGCATTTCTCACAAGCTGATGTCTGTCGCTAAACCATCTGTACTCACCATTTTTAACCTTCCATCGGTATTTGGTCTCGAAATATGAACCCATTCCGGCAGCCGCCAGTTTTTGTTGTACAACAACCATCTTAAGGTCATCAGGATGCACTAAATTATTTGCCTCCTCAAGCGAGGCATTGTTAATTTCCTCCATGTCATAACCTGTCATCTCTACCTGTGCCGGATTCATATAAATATACCGTCCTGTAGTCAAATCAAACATGTTAATGCCGTCTCGGGAATTGTTAAGAATTATACTTAACTTTTCTTCACTGGCACGAAGTGCCTCTTCTGCTTCCTTGCGCTGAGTAATATCAATGTTCATACCAACCCATTTTATTATTCTTCCTTCACAATCATGAATAGGTGCTGCTATAACATTTGTCCATCTCCATTCACCATTTGGTCCTTTTATACGATACTCGTCACTGACATTAGTGTTTCCAGCAATACATCTAAGCCAGCTGCTCATGGCATACTCCCGGTCATCCGGGTGAATGACATTAGTCCATCCATAATTGACCACTTCTTCGAAGGTCTGCCCTGTATAAGCCCTCCAGCTTGGCGAATCTTCAACCACAGCTCCTTCAGCATCAGTTTCCCATACAGTTTGTGAAATAGAATCAACAAGTACATGGAATCGTTCCTCGCTCTCTCTGAGCTTATATTCCATCTGTTTATGTTCACTTATATCTTCAAATATAACAATTGCCTTTGTTATGCTTCCATGTGAATTAAATAAAGGTGCAGAACTGACAGATACAGGTGTACGTATGCCATTGGAATTTTCCATTATCATCTCTTTATTACGTATTACCTTACCCATTTTTAATGAGCAATTTAAAGGAATATCTTCAGGAAGGTAAGGTGTCCCATCCAATTTTAAAACTTTTATTTCAGAGAGGTGTTCTTCCAAATCAAATCCAACATAGTTAACTCCATAAAGATCCATACCCCGCTTGTTTATATATGATATCCTGCCATCTGCGGCATCAACAATAAATATGGCTGAAGGTATAGCATCCAATATGACTTCTAATTCTTTTCTTTTTACATATTCCTTTTCCACTTGTGTTTTTTCATATGTTTCTTCTGCATCAATTCCCTTACTCATTGACCCGGAAATATTTTCATAAACTTGTTCATCCATCGGATAAGTAAAGTCGTTAACGTGAAAATTCAAATCAGTATTGTGTTTTCCCCTTAAATGTTCCTCCAGTTCCATGCTGCGTTTTCGAAGCTGCATTAATTCATTAATAATCTCCTCCCTGCTGCATTGGCTTATATCATCATTAACCTTTGCAGCAATATTATTTTTACTATATGCAGACTGCTTTAAACAACCCTTCTTTAATACATACTTCATAATAATATACCTCTTAATTTGATATATATTTTTCTAAATATTAATTATATATTTTACCCTATTTCGTTACCAAAAGGAACATATTAATACAAATTTTACAACCAAATGGGAACACTAACCACTTCAAAAATTCTTCACCGAATTCAGTCATTTAATTCACGATTTATAATTTTTGCAGAAAGGATCAGCAGTTTAGCTGATCCTCAACCTATTGTTTATTTTTTTAGCACTATCCTGGCAACTACAGCATCTTTTAACTTATAGCACCCCTCCAAAGAAACTACCTTTGGATTATAAGCTTTTATCTCACCGGAACAATTCTTAGTGTCCAGAGCAATCTTAAAATCATTTATTCCATCACCATCATAATCAATTTCCTCTTCAATATTTTCAGGAAGAGAATTTAGTGGAGTCCAATCGATCTGAACAAAGCCATTTTTTCTTTCAGAAAACAAGCCATCAAAAACAGTCCTGTGAATTAATGTATTGTATTCATTATGAGATATTGTATCAATAACTTCTCCTCCGGTATACCTTGGGGTAATAGTAACCCCTGCTGCAGAAACCATCTTACTTCCCCAATAATCCATACCTATAAAGCCCGCTAATATAATGGGAATACAGACAAATGCATAAGTGTAACCAAGAAAAGCTTTAATTTTTTTCATTTCCCTCACCTCTACTTTATTAAGCTTCCTGTTGTTATCAGAAGCATGATACGATACAAAGCCCCTTGAATCATTCCCCCGCACATAACTGAAAGAAAGAGATAAGCCGGGTAGATATATAATATTCTTGCTTTGCCGCATTTATGGCCTGCCTGAGTACCCTTAACATGGTAAGATACAGCCTTTTTAGGACAATTATCTATACATTTTCCGCATTTAGTACAAGTAAATTTAACCTTCCCTTCTTCTATGCTCTTTTCATCTATACTGTAAGTCGGGCAAATCTCAATACACTTTTTACAGTTTACACATTTATCTTTATCAATTCTTACATCAAATACATTAACTTTGTTAGTAAAGGATTGAAATGCACCAAAAGGGCAGAACAGAGAACATTGAGTTCTTTTTTTAGTTAATATAGGTAATATAATTACAAGCACTAAAAATAACACCACAAAAATAATTGTCTGAATAACTACTATAAAGGAAGTAATGGCTACAAATTCAGAAACGGCTTTAAAAGGACAAAGCCATTGACAATAAACAGCATCCAGTGATGCTGCTGAAGTTAAGACTATAGCCAGTAAAACTGCAAAGGGTAAGTATGTCCACTTATTGTCAATTTTCTTTATCAATGGCTTTTTTCTCAGCTTTGAAAAACCTTCATCCCATCCTCCATAGAAACAGGCCCAGCTGCACCAGCCCCTTCCCATTACCAATGAGGCTGTAATCCATATTACAAACATGCTGGATATGCTGTACGTCCAGCCAATAAGAGTCCCCGGAAAAATAATTGTTTTTGTTATTGCTGCCGGAATAAGAGTCATAGGTATAACTATATGACAGAAGGGTGTTAATCCCTCAATCATTTCGGCCTTATTTACTGATAGACTTCCCCTGCTTTCTGCAAGATTGGACATAAAACCTATGGTAAAACATACTGCAGCAATAACAAAAATGATACTGCGGTACTTATCTGTTTTACCGGTATAGATCATAAGGAAAAACATGATATTAACGAAAATATAAGTTGTTAAAAAAGGTACTAACTGCACCAGCTCCATACTCATACCTCGTCCAAACATAAACAATGCAGTCAGAAACATCATAGGCAGACATTTAAGTATAGTTTTTAATATACTTCTTTCTTTTTTAACAGATTTAATTGCCGGATTTAAATTGTTCATAGATTCATAGACCCCCATTGAATTATTGTAATTCCCATATATAAATAATATAAAGACATGATAACTGCAGCCATTTTTCCAATTTTTTTAAGTTCACTATGATGTTTTAGCATTCCTATAAAGGGAATAGGTAAAAAATATAAAGAAGTAGCTATGAAGAACATAAGGAAGAAAGACACACTGCCTGATATGCTTCCAGAAACTGCAGCTTCAGTAAAAGCTATTAAAAAAGGCGGGCATAGATTTAATCCCGTAAATAATCCAAGTATTACAGGTAAAACCTTGGAATTTACAAAAATTATTTTGGATAAAAGCTTCTTTGCATACTTTACTGAACAAAATGCATGAGAATTTATTGTTCCATAAAAAAACATAAATACTGCTAATATAACGTATGCTAACCCTAAGATTAACTCTTTATAAATAGTATTTTCCAAAATGAATTTATTGGTACCCCAGGCTAATAAAGCAAATGCCATATACCCAAGAAGTCTCCCAAAAAGAAACTTTGCTAAAGCACTAAAGTTTTCCCGGGTATTTTCCCCCGTTCCCAACATATATGGCACTAATACAGGAGCACAATAAGCAACGCAAACTGTGCCATTTGCCAGCCCTAAAAAGAATCCCTGCATTTTAAACCTACACCTCACTTATTCTAAAAATAATTCTATCCTAAAGTATATTTCCTCAAGTTCCCATCTATGTTTAGGCTAACACTTTATAACATCTTTTACAAGTGAGGATGGTCATGGTAACACATGACAAAAGTCATAAATGAATCGTTGTTACCTTCCTGAAAAATAAAAAACTCTTACCCATATTCCCAAGGTAAGCGTTTTCGTTTTCAGTGCTATGATATTTATATTTCTGTGTTTACATAAATGTTCACATCATTTGATTTATATTTTGAATATAATTATGAAATTAATCTTCTATAATCTATTGTTTCAAATGAATGATTCAATGATCCTGTTGATATTGCAATTCTTGGGTTTATCCATTGACTTTTTCTTATTTTCTTTTAGATTTTTCCCAAAGCCTATACACGAACCATATATTGAACAAACATATTGCAAAAAACGTCCATCCTAATATTTTTTCCACAATACTCACCCCTTCGAAACAATTAATGCCCCAATTTTTATTTATTCGAGTGTATTATTATCATTATTTATCTTAGTCTTATAACTATTTTCTTTCACTTTCATCATTAAATTTAATAAAAATCAGATGTTCCATGTTCCTTTAAAGCTTCATTGGATATATAACAGGCAAAAAATATACTATACACCATCTAATTGTTAAATTCCATCGGCTTTACGGACAATTATACCATCTGTTACAATAATTGACAACAAGCTTGATGACAAAAGAACCAATAATTCATTACTCAACCGTAAGAATTTCGGTGAAAGAGTGCGGAAAGGATGGTTCAGAACTTAAAGCTTTGTTTGTTCTATATTCTTTTCACACTATTTCCCTCTAAGAAACTAAATCCTATGATTTGTATATCAGGAACCGGCTCCTCTTCTATCATTTTAATAATAGTATCCGCTGATATCTTTCCAGCCTCAACATTGTTAAATCTAATAGTAGTAAGTTCTATACTTCCTATACTGCACATATCATATCCGCCAAAACCTGTTACAGATATGTCATCTTTAACTTTTTTACCTGATTTAACAATTGCCCTGCAGGCTCCTAATGCAATTTTATCAGTTGCACAAATTACAGCTGTTGGATTATATTTTTTTAATATATCAAATGCTATTTTTTCTGAACTATCCGTTGTGAAGTCTGTAAGCGCCTCTTTGATTTCAGTTATTCCATATTCTTTTAATTTATTTAAAACCCCTTTTTTACGTTGTTCTCCTACAGCTATATCTGATTCAGCAACTCCCATATACAATATTTTTTTATGATTATGTAACGCAATAAATTCTGCAATTTTAGAACCTGCATTATAGTTATCGTTAACTACGGAATTTATACCTTGACACTGCTGCCCTACAATTAAAACCGGAATATTTATTCGTTCTATTATCTCCTTATGCTTTTTTGTTATTTCAGTAGCCACTAATATAATTCCATCAACTTTCATTCTCACCAGGTTCTCTAATTTTTCAATTTCCAACTCCTTCTTATGGCTGGTATTTAATATTAATGAATTGTATCCATTTTCTCTTAATCTATCATCCATTGTCATTAGCATCCTGGATGTTACAATTGAATCTAAACATGGTGCAATAACACCAATAAACTTTGTTCTTTTTGCTTTTAAGCTCTGTGCAAAAGCATTTGGCTGATAATTATTTTCTTCTATTACTTTCTTTAGCTTTGCTTTTGTTCCCTTACTAACTTTTCCTCCGTTCAAATATCTTGAAACTGTACTTTTAGCAACGCCTGCTATCTCTGCTATCTCGTTAATTGTTATTTTACTCATAAATACCCTCTAAACCTTTTCATTAAAAATTGCCCCTGCTTTTTATTATAACACAACTGTATTTTTTATAAAATCTAACTATAAGAATACATTGAGTTAAGCAAGATAAAGTTTTATACGAACCAAATAATATCCTTACTTTTTCTTCCCAAATAAGAAAATTATAATCTCCCAAAAGATGAAAGAACCTGGAGTTCCCTCCAGGTTCTTTCATCTTTCTACCACTATTTCATCTCCCGGCTTAATCCAACCACTGTTTAATATTCTTGTGAATATTCCCTCCCTCGGCATAACACAGTCCCCTACCTGTTTGCGTATTTCACAGCCAAGGTGGCATTCCTTACCAATCTGAGTTACTTCCATAAGTACTTCTCCTGCCCTCAATACCGTTCCCACAGGAATTTCATACAGTACTATTCCCTCAGTTGTAAGGTTTTCAGCAAATTTGCCGGGACATAATCCTTCAATCCCCATTTTCTTCATTTTCTCTATACTCTCCATACCAAGTAAACTCACCTGTCTATGCCATTTCCCCGCATGGGCATCCCCTTCAAGGCCATGTTCCACTTTAAAATATCCTTTTTCTATGGAGTGTTTGATAACACCTTTTTTGTCACTGATATTTACTGCCAGTATCTTTGCCATTACAATCCCTTCCTTTCAAACACTCCTGATTTTCCGCCGCTTTTTTTCACAAGCATAACATCACTAATGATCATTTCCTTATCAATAGCCTTGCACATGTCATATATGGTGAGGGCTGCAACTGACACTGCAGTAAGAGCCTCCATTTCAACCCCGGTTTTACCCACAGTTTTCGTAATTACCTTTATATCTATTTTGCATTTTTCAAAGTTTAAATTAAAGCTTATATCACAGCCTGATATCATAATGGGATGGCACATAGGTATAATATGAGGTGTATTTTTTGACCCCATTATCCCCCCTACCTGAGCTACTGAAAGTACATCTCCTTTTTTGACAGTACCTTCTTTCACCCTCTCAAGGGTTTCTCTTTTCATATAGATTGAGCCTACAGCTACTGCCTCCCTTGAAGTATCATCCTTTTCGGAAACATCCACCATCTTTGCTCTTCCTTCTTCGTTAATATGTGTTAACTCCATTATTTAACCCCCAATCTGATACATGGTTTTTGTGCTTCTGCTTTTCTTTTCATCTTCAAGATGATGTTCTGATGGTTTATTCAGGATAGCTTCCTTTAACACTGCAGTAAGCATTACTTCATTATCCAGATACTCTTTTATGCTTATCTCATCCTTTGAATGAAGACAGGGTTTGATAGTTCCTGTAGATGTAAGCCTTATACGGTTGCAGTCTGAGCAAAACTTGCAGCTGATCGGACTTATAAATCCTATTTTACCTCTAGCTCCCCTGACAGTATAAAGTTCGGCAGTACTGCCCGGCTTTGACTTCATTGGTGTTAGCTCCGGATGCACATCCAGCACTTCTTTAAAGCCCATCTTACTTTTCTCATAAAGTTTAGTTCCTTCCCCTATTGGCATTAGCTCTATGAATCTTACCTCTACAGGGAACTCCCTGATAAAGTTAATGAAATCATCAATTTCAGTATCGTTTATACCCTTCATCAGTACAGCATTTATTTTGACAGGGTTTAATCCTGAATTAATGCATTTATCAATACCTGCCAGGACCTTATCCAAATTTCCTATGCGTGTTATCTCTTTAAATTTATTTTTATCCAATGTATCAAGGCTGATATTTACCCTCTTTAAGCCTGCCTTTTTTAAATCCTCTGCCATATCATCAAGCAGAATGCCATTGGTAGTCAAAGCTATGTCCTCTATACCGTTAATACTTGCTGTTTCATAAATAAGCCTGTCAAAATTACGCATTATAAGGGGTTCCCCTCCGGTATAACGTACTTTTTTTATATCCAGCACAGAGGCTGCTTTTACTATTTTTACTATATCTTCATAGCGCAGTATATCATCATGTTTCTTTTTCTCGATTCCCTGCCCGGGCATGCAGTATATACATCGCAGATTGCATCTGTCCGTTACAGAAACCCTTAAGTAATCTATATTTCTTCCCTGGCTATCTCTCATATTATTTGCTCCTGTCCGTATATTATTGGGTTCCTTTGGCTTATCTTGCGCACTCACTTGTTTCCCCTGTAAGTACTTCAATGCCGCGGAGAATTGCCGGCATGATAAAAGGTTGAAAGACAGAACTTTCTTAAAATATAAATTCTTCACTGCATAACAAGTCTACGTCTATTGCATCCCCTTTTTTATAATCCCCTTCACCGATTTCTGAAACAAACTGCCCATTTGTTCCTAAACACACTCCAATGCTGGCAGTTTTGAATGGAACTGGAATAGCTATAAAAGCCTCATTCTCTGTTTTCTCAATATTTATCTTACATAAAAATGAAATTGCTTTGGGACAAGGCATATCTTCAGTAAGGACAGCAGTAATCCTTTGGCGTTTAATCATAGGCATGCCCAGATATTTACTGACTATGGCTCTGATGCACCAATCCAATACATGATATGCAGCTACAGCAGGACCGGGCAAATTAATAACGGGCTTTCCCTCAATAACTGCCAGACTCATAGGCCTTCCAGGACCTGCCGTAACTCCATGTAAGAGAACCTCCCCCTTGCTCTCGAGGACTCTTGTGGTGAAATCCTCCTCTCCCTTAGAGGAACCGCCGCTGATTATAATTATATCTGCTTGTTTTAACGAATTCTCTAAAGCAATTGCAATATCTTCAGGATTATCTTTTACAATTGGACAGCATATAGGTTCAGCACCCATCTCAATAAGCATATGCTTTGCCATAACACTGTTGGAATCAATATTTTGGCCTCTTTGCGGCGTTGTACCAGCTGGTATAAGTTCGCTGCCTGTTGGAATAAAAGCTGCCACCGGCTTTTTTAAAACCGGCACCTCAGTGATTCCTCCTATGGCCAAAGCAGCCAAATCACTGGGCCGTATTGGCATTCCTGCTTTTAATACCAAATCACCTTCTTTAATGGTGGCTCCCCTTTTTTTGACACATGTGCCTTCCTTCACTGTAAGCTCCTCTTTAAATTTAAGCTTTCCTGACTCATCAAAAGAAACTTTTTCAATGGCTATCACTGCATCGTAACCATCATCAAAATCGTCACCGGTATCTGCTCTTTTATATTCCTTTCCCTCTGCCCAATCAGAAGTGTCTGGCATGCCATCCTGAAAAAAGCCAGAGGATACAGCTATGCCGTCCATCATTGAAACTCTGTGAACAGGAAGTGTATTGCAGGAATATATGTTTTGAGCAGGTATTCTGTGAATGGCCTCTGACAGAGAAACAATTTCAATCTGCCGCTGAGGATGATATTTTTCAAACAGTGCACCTAAAGCCTCTGCCTTAGTTTTACTATTATTGAAGTCCATAATATTATTCCCCTGACCTTTCCGGAACGCTGTCCTTTTTGCGGCTTATATCAGGTGCTCTGTGGTTTAATATTATATCATGCTTAAAGTACGGCTTAATATCAAGAACTGGTGTCTCATCCACCGCGTCAAGGCCGGTAACATAAAGAATGTTTCCCTGGATCTTTTCCAGCTTAACCAAGGTCAATGCTATAGGATTAGGCCTGGCGGGACATCTGATTGCAAACACGCCAAATTCATCTGATAATGGATTGACCTTCTTCGGCACAACTTTCATTGTATTCCGTGGTGCTTGATGAAACCATGACAAAATCCATAAATGGGAACTCTCCTCAATACGATCCAATGCTTCTCTATACTGTGGAAATACTTCTATTTGAGCCGTAGTTCCACCTAACGGCATAATTTTGCCGTCTGTTATTTCAGATTTTACAATTCCTATGGGACTAAGTGTAATATTATTCATCTCCATACAGTTTAAACATCCTTTCTCCCTGACTTCTATTGAACTGAATTCTTAAGCAAAGCTTTTGCATCATCATCAGATAAATCAGTATGATAGAAAACTGAATAAAACTTCTTTACTTCACAGACCATATTAACTTTATAAGCATCAGGATATAAAGTTGCAGCCAGCCACTTCAAGCCTAAATATCTGTTTACTGAAGGCGGACGATCAAACCAGTTGAAGGGAACACTAGGTATTTCATATACCTTGCCATTCTTTACAGCATTTATATTTTTCCAATCCTGGCTTGTCTTAATTATATCATAGGCACCACCTGAATCCTTTCCCCAGGAAAGTATTACATCAGGATTCCATGATAAGACCTGTTCCATTGACACTTCGCTCATACCGCCTCCGCCTTTTGCGTTGACCTTAGCAATGTTTTTTCCATTCACCATGTCCAGTACCAAAGCATGACTTGAACCAGAGGGTTCTGTTGCAAGACCTTTTGGACCTTCAGCATAATAAACGCTGACTCTTTTTTCTTCAGGTAAATTCTTTGTTGCTGCTGTAACCTCTTTAACAGTATTTATGCAATAATCTGAAAGCTCTTTTGCTTTGTCTTCAGCTCCAAGTATTTTCCCCATAAATGCATAGGCTTTATCTATTTTTTCAAAGCTGCTATCCACTACGATAACCGGAATATTAATCTGTTCCTGCAGTTTATCAGCAGTGCTTACAGATGTTTCACTAGTAGCATCATCAGCCACATTAAATACTACATCAGGTTTAACCTTAGCCAATTCTTCTGTATTGATCTTGCTGTTCATCTGTAAGCCACCCAAAAATGGAAGTGAGGCATATTTCTCAGGTATATATTTCTTTACACTATCCGTAAGCTGCATTGACCATCCAGCCATCTTGTCCGGAGCAAGAGTATATACCATAATGGCACCTACAGGACTGGTATAATAGCACTTATTAATCTTCGCAGGAATTGTAACCTTCCTTCCCGCATCATCAGTAATAGTCTGAGTAGCAGATTCGGAAGTTTCAGCTTTTTTCCCGCAGCCTGTAAGACCGGAAAATGCTGAAAAAATTATCATACAAAGTATCAACAAGGAAAAAATTTTGGTTTTCTTTTTATTTTTCATTTTGTTTGTACCCCTTTCACCTTTTGTTTATTTTCAATGTTAGTTTTTAAAGTTCTAATATTCATTTCTTTAAGTTTAGGAACAGGAATGCAGACGCATATTGTTCTTTTATCCGGCAGTCTCACCTTGCCGATTTTCACATCAGTTTCATAAATATCTTTCATTATGTCTTCTGATACTATGTCCTGAGGAGTTCCAATTTTTAACACCTGACCTTTCTTCATAGCTATTACCTTATCTGCACAGAATAAGGCATGAGCCGGATCATGGGTTACCATAAGGACACTTATTCCCCTCTGTGAAAGCATTCTTACATGTTCAAGAACCAGATTCTGTTTGCCAAAATCAAGGCTTGATGTTGGCTCATCCATAATCAGTACTTTAGGCTGCTGAGCCAAAGCACGGGCTATCAAAACCAGCTGTCTTTCCCCGCCGCTGATTTTAGTATAAACCTTGTCTTTTAAATGTGTGATATTAAGCTTTTCCAAAGAATCATAGGCAATTTCTTCATCTGTTTTATTAGGCATAGATAACTTTGATAAATATGCCGTTCTACCCATAAGCACAACCTCGGAGACCTTATAGGGAAATGGCGGCGAATGTGTCTGCGGTATATAACCTATGAGCTGTGCAAGTTTTTTTGGAGATAAATCCTGTATTTCTTCTCCGTCAATATGTATGGAACCGGCAGAAGATTTCAACAGCCCAAGAACATTCTTCAGCAATGTAGTTTTACCACAACCGTTAGGACCAAGCACACAAACAAGTTCTCCAGCTTCAACACTAAAAGAGACATCACTCAGTATTTTGCTTTGTCCATAGCTGTAACAAACATTTTTAAGTTCAAGCATTACTTCCACCCCCTGACATTTTGCTTAAAAATTATGATAAAAAATGGTACCCCCATTAAAGATGTTAAAATACCCAGCGGTACTTCTACCGCACCAAGGCAGCGTGCCATGTCATCGATAAGCAGTAAAAAAGTTGAACCAAGAACAAAAGTAACGGGCAATAGATTCCTGTAGTCCGGACCAACAATTGCACGGGCCAGATGTGGAATGACCAGTCCGATCCAGCCTACCATACCGCAAATGGAAACTGATGCGGCTGTAATTAAGGTTGAACCCACTATTACAATAAACCTGACTTTTTTAGTATTAATCCCTAAGGTTCTAGCCTCCTCTTCTCCGAATGCAAGAACATTCAGTTTCCAACGTACAAGAAAGAGGGATATAAATCCTATAGCTATAGGTACACTCGCCATTAAAATATCTTTTTTAGTAACAGATGACAGACTTCCCATAAGCCAGTAAGTAATGGTGGGGAGCTTGTCATTTGCATCTGCAAAATACTTTATTGCTCCAGTGCCTGAGGAAAATAATGTGCTGACCAGTATTCCGCCCAGAACCAGACTAATGGTAGGCTCATAATCAAGCAGGATATTAACTGAATAAGCTAAAAGCACAGCAATGATAGCAAAGGTAAATGCCATAATCTGAATAACCAATGCAGACTTGGACATCATAATTGCTAAACAGGCTCCAAATGCCGCACCCGCTGAAGAACCCAGTATATCAGGAGAAACTAAAGGATTTTTAAACATTCCCTGATAAGCTGCTCCGGCTGTTGATAAAGCTGCACCTATAAAAATTCCGGCAAAAATTCGCGGTAACCTGATATTAAATATGACGGTATCCATATTGGTACCGGATATACCATTAGAATAGTGATCATAAATTGTTGACCAAATCTCATTAATTGGAATGATATAACGTCCGATAACAAGGGAAAACAGGAATGCTGCAATTAACAGTAAAACCAGACTTAATTTCTTCATGGATGAATGCATACCATTCCACCACCATTCTTAAATATATTCATTTTTTTCCCTTCCTGAACTGCTTTCCAAATCAACTGCTGTTCAATTACTACAAAGCTCCCTATAAGATTGACTCCATAGTTAAACAGAATTTTAGAAACCGGTACACTGGGACCTACTAAAACAATCTCAGCCTTCTTTGCCAGCTGAAGCAATCTGGGCATTGTCTTGTTTGTAAATGCGGTCCCGGTAATGAATACGAAATCCTGTTCCGGAAGTAAATACTCACAAGCCGTATCAGGATAATCCCCTGCCTGCGGTTCTCTTTCAAGTATAGATAATTCGCATATGGTTTTAAGTTTCTCGATTTCCGGGAAATGACCAATAACCGCTACTTTTTTACCTTCCAGATTAGGCTCCAGGATTTTAAAAGCATTATACTTTTCCGGATTATAGGATTTAACCACTGGCTCACCAGTGATATCCATAACTTGCGAAGGGTTGTTAAACGCTGCGTTAATTGCTGCCATACCAAGGGACGCTTCAAGCATATTCCATGACTTTGAATATTCAGCAAGCTTTTTAAGCTGCATTCCTGCTATATTATTAAGTTTAGTTCCTTGTTTGCCCCCTTTTATAGTCTTGGCAATACCAAGTCCCTTCTCTGAACGCACCAGGGTCCAGGAAGCTCCAAGCATGCATTCAAGTACTGTTAAATCCTCAGGGATTTCATTAATAAGATCGTCATATATCTGCCACACACCTTTCCCCCCTTTTCTAGATTTTTTTATAATAACCCCCGTGGGCACAAGCCTTGCATAATGTCTTTCCGTCTTTAATGATATCTCTGCCGTCCATAACTTTTTCATTACAAATTTCACATCTTACACTCTTAGTAGGCCTTCCAGGTAAATCCTCTTTTTTCATATCCACCTGAACCGGTTCAAATTTAAAGAGTTCTTCATCGGTAAACTGTGCCCAGAAGGAAATTGCATCCTCATCCGGAGAAGGATTTTTCTCAGCATTCACCACAATTCTTATACCTTTTTGAGTATTCATATCTATAAAGCTGGCACCCATTTTACCATAATCCAGCCACTTCAACCTTCTTTTTCCCAGAGAACATCCTGTTACAGACTGGACAGCATCTGACAGGCAGCGGTCAGCTTCTAAAAACACAATAAAATCTTTATTTTTTGCAGGTTCTTCAATCCCCAAATAATTCAATCCTGCCCGGGCAATTTTCACACCCAAAATAATACCACTGCATATATGTCCATGAAATTCATGTGCTTTTTTCAAATCTTCTTCAAAATACTTATTCATATTTATCTCTCCCTCCAAATATTGTTAGTGTAAAGTTTTTCACACTATTTTTTTGTTTTTTTCTTTATATATCAAAGATTACAGAGTTTTTTTACAACAAAAAACAATGACCCCCGATTTCATGTTATTATTGAAGCGCTAACAAACAAAAATACACACGAA
>JBEHWK010000063.1:0-19809 GCA_040217795.1 Clostridiaceae bacterium | reverse complement strand
CCCTCATACAAAGTAAGTTTGAAATTAGCAGAAAAAAGCATATTTAAGGTAAATGCTACAAGCACACTTAAAAGAAGGTTTACTGTTTTTAAAAGCCTTATATTATCTTTTTTCATATATTTCAGGCAGCTAAGCACTATTATAAAATTGATAAATGTAACTGCTGCCAGTTCAAAGAAGCCTTTTCTTGCATATTCCGCATAAGTAAAATTAGCTGGCAGTATCATATTACCTCCACCATAAAGATAAGAAAACTGAATCATTGTGAAAAGCAGATATAGTATATTTAAAGCAACCAGCACAGTTATTATTGTAACCAGCCCCCAGCTTGCAGAAGTGGTGTTGCGGCCATCTCCAACGGCTTTTTCCTCACTGTTAAAGCCCCATACATAGCCGAATAAGTACAAGGCTATAACTGAAACCAGTATGACGTGGGGTACAAACTTTCCTATATTAATATTGTTGAAAATCTCTGTCAGGTTGGCAAAATAGTAGCCAAAAACCATATCTGCAGAGCTTAAAAGCATTATTATAACAACAAGCAAAGGCAGGGAAACAAGTATGCCAATCAATATCTGTTTTTTTCCTTCCGCTATTTGCACAGCTCTGCCTATTTTTATTGAAGCCTTAATAATTTTAAAGGGCTTGCTTATGTTATTAAGTACATCTGCTATGCCTTTTCTTAACATTTCAACTACAAAGCTGCCTTTATCCCATTCAAGGCTTGGCTTTATTATTAAAATTGAGCTTCCAATCATAAGAAATGGAACTGCTAAAATATTAAATAAATAAAATACTTCCATTGTATGAACTGCGAAGCTAAAGGACAGCAAAGCAATTGGAATAAGCAGAAACCACCCAAAGTTTTTCCCGAAGCTTATTCTGTCTCTTGTGAACCATAAGAAGAATCCAATACACAGCCCTATGAATATGAAGAAGGATATACCAAAGGCCTTCTCAAAAAACAACCTGTCAAATACAATCCCCAGCAGTATTGAAAATACCAGGCAATATACGCCTTTCTTAATTTTAATTTCATCAATTTCCACTTTAGCCCCTCCTTTTATTCCTGCTCCCTGAATTCTAAAATATCTCCCGGCTGGCATTTAAGCTCCCTGCATATGGCCTCCAGGGTTGAAAACCTTATAGCCTTTGCCTTTCCGGTTTTTAATATTGATAAATTGGCATTGGTTATTCCAACCTTTTCAGCCAGTTCATTAAGAGAGATTTTGCGTTTTGCCATCATTACATCAAGGTTTACGATTATAGCCATAATAAGCCTCCTTTAGTGACTAAACAGTGAAGTCATTTTCTTCTTTTACCTCAACGGCCTGCTTGTATATTTGAGCCAGTATCAAAACAAAGCAGCCTGCAAAGAAGAATATCAAGAATTCCGTATCCGTGTGTATGCCTGTTGGACCTATGTTTATCAAACTGAAGCTTTTAAACTGATTATTGTAAAAGAAATTTATTAAATAACATATAGTTATAAAAAAGCAGCTAAACGCTATATTTTTAAGACTTTTTACAATGGCCATATTAAAGGGTCCTTCCTTTATAACTGACTTTAAAATCTTCCTGAGACTATAAAGAATAAATACCAGGGCAGAAGTCCCAGTAAAAAGCAATATACAGTTTACTATATATTTTCTGTTTCCTTCCCCTATATCAGCAGCAGATAATGTACTTATAACTATACTTATAAAGGCTAATACCCCAAAAGCAATAAGCAAATTTAACACAACAATCAAAAATCTTGACATAGAATTATATTTGTTCTCTTTCATAAATAATTTCCTCCATTTAACATTTTCTAATTTCATCATACTACATCATTTTGATAATTTCAATAATTATTTATCGTTTTTCGATAATTATTTATTGAAACTTAGACAGAGTTAATGAATTGCCATCATCCTCATAAATAAAGTATGAGAGAAGTTGACTACAAAAGACTTTTAAAGATCTTTTAAGTCAGCCTTCTCTCATTTACTCATTAACTTATTGTAGCGCTCCAGGATCCTCCCCCCTGGTCACATGTATAGGTACCTGTTGCTCTTCTTCCTTCAATTCTGCCAATGTAATTGCAATTATTTCCGTCACTGCTGTTCCGCCGTTCAATACGAACATTGTTACCCTGCTGCTCCATTCTTAAAACTGCTGTTACAGGGGCTGCACCAGATCTAGTCCACCTTGCATCAAAGTTATTGCTATTTCCCCGACGGGTCCATACCCCTCTCCATCCACCTTCCTCTTCTTCCCATCTTCTTCCTAAGTCCGGTACTCTCCCTCCCCTGAGTATTGTACCAGTCCATGAGCCTCCTCCAGTATTACAGATATTGAACCCGGTAACACTTCGCCCATCAATTCTGCCAACATACTGACAGTCATTTCCATCGCTGCTGTTTCTGCGTGAAATACATACAAAATTATCCTGCAACTGCATCCTCAACATAGCAGTAATCGGGGATGCTCCTGCTCGGGTCCATGTTCCATCAAAGACATTGCTGTTTCCCCTGCGTATCCATACGCCTCTCCATCCGCCTTCCTCCACTTCCCAACGGGTACCCAAATCTATCTGACGAAAAGACGAATAAAAAGGATCATCGTAATAATAAGGCTGAACAGGGTATGGATTGGTATTATAATATGGGTTGTAATAGTTGTACATAACACTCCTCCAATAAAATTGACTTTTTTAATTTCCATTCAAATTTATAATATGAAATATTAAATAAAATGTCCCAATAATTGCTGTATATACTTTTAGGATTATGTATGCTCTGAAATAATCAGAAAGAACCCGTAGTTTCCTCCAGGTTCTTTCTGATTAATTTTCCACAGGCAACTTATACCATATATTACCACTTCAAGAATGCAGTTCCCATTATCTGTATTTTGTTATTGTATCATTAATCTGCTGCTTAAAAATTCAGTTATTCTCTTTAACATGAATGGGTTATCCTGAATATTTGAAAAGAGCTCTAGAATCTCTTCTTTGCTCATTTCCATCTGTTCCTCCAGTTCATCAGTCATTCCCTGCTCTTCATAATCACGGACCAGCTGCAAACCAAAGTCTTTTATATTTCTGAACACTTCAAGACTTGAAAACACTGGTTCATTGATATCCAAATGATAGTTGAAGCTGTCACAGAACTGTTCCAGATTCTCTAAGGCAAATTTTTTCTCAACTTTTTCAAGCAGGGAATAATCTTTTTTAAAATTACCGATCAGTGTTTTATCTACCCTTATTCTGTTATTGTTCAGCAGCTCGAAAACACCTTCATAAGTGTCTGCAGTGATAAAAATATCATCATTTTCTTCTCCAAAAATCCTGGAGAAATATCCTGAAGGCAGCACAACATACTTAATGAAACCCAACACCTCTCCAGGACTGTCAAATGGATACCATTCATTAAATACTTCACTTGTATTCTGATTTACAATATAGAAATTCAAAATATATGAATCAGGTTTGACTTCATTTGCTATGTCCTTGTTCAAAAAATTCTTCCAGTAATATAGTGAATCACAACTCATAATCTTCCATCCCTCTCTATTGTTTTGCAGTGATGCAATAAGAGCTATACATTGACATTATAATTTAAAGCCAATTCATCTCCAGTATTACCCCTTTATACCCCAATTGTATTTAGGCGTTTGAAAAATAGTTATTTATTTAAATACCTTAATACGCTCTTCTAAGGTCCTATACTGTTTTTGTCCAGGTTGTGCTGTGGGTTTTCCAAATGGCATTTGTGCAATCAGTTTCCATGGTGCTGGTATGTTCCACTCTTTTTTTACATCAGCTTCGATGAGTTCGTTATAGTGCTGCAAAGATGCGCCAAAGCCCTCCATTTCCAACGCAGTCCATATAACATACTGGTGCATTCCGCTTGACTGTTGGGACCAAATCGGGAACCTATCCTTATAAAGAGCAAATTGTTTCTGAAGTGATTCAATTATACTATTGTCTTCAAAAAATAAGATTGTACCATAACCATTACGGAAGGAATCTATTTTTTCCTCAGTAGGACCAAATTGGTCAGCCGGAATAACCTTCCTTAAGGCTTCTTTTGTAATATCCCATAATTTATCATGTTGCTTTTCCAATAATAAAATCACTCTTGCTCTTTGAGCATTAAATGCTGATGGAGTATGCTTTACAGCATGCTCCATAACTTCTTTAATCCTCTCATCAGAAACTACTTTTTCTTTACTTATTTTATAAAATGAACGTCTATCTGCTACTGCATCATAAAAATCTTTTTTCATAGTAACCTTCTCCCTTTATTTGCTTTACACTATTATATATTAATTTTCTTATTTTTTTCACCACTGCACTAACAAAATATGAGATATTTTCTTCTTAAACATAGTACTAATTAGTAATATCGTCAAGTTCTTTTTTAACAGTTTTTTCCATGATAAAGAGCCTGGAGTTCACTCCAGGCTCTTTCATCCTAATTTACAATAAGCAGCGTTATAACCACAGCAGGTTACTATGCTGACTTTCTTTTCTCACTGTCTTCTTCTTTCATTTTTGATTTAAGTATCTTATGTATTCCCCAAAGCATTATAAACCATACAGGTGTTACAAATAGCGCTACACGGGTTTCATTATTAAATGCCAATACAACTAAAACAAAAGCCATAAATGCCAGAATTATATAGTTGATCACCGGATAAAGGGGCATTTTAAACTTGTTCTTAGCGGCTAGTTCAGGATTGGTTTTGCGATATTTCAGATGGCACACAACTATAATTGCCCATATAAAGATAAAGCAGAATGTTGATATGCTCGTAATAAGTACAAATACACCTTCCGGCATAATATAGTTCAAAATAACTGAAATCAGGATGACAATGGCAGAGAACATTATAGCATTGGACGGCACCTGGCGAGAAGTCAATTTTTTCATTGATTCAGGCGCATTATTTTCTTTAGCAAGAGAATAAACCATACGGCTCGTACTAAAGATACCGCTGTTGCAGGCAGATGCAGCTGATGTCAGTACAACGAAATTTATAATGCTTGCTGCTGCTGCGATTCCCACTGCAGAAAACACCTGTACAAATGGGCTTTTGTCCGGACTGATTGAATTCCATGGATATATACTCATAATAACAAAAAGTGCTCCAACATAGAAAATAATAATTCTGATTGGAATATTGTTAATAGCCTTTGGAATAACCTCTTCCGGATTTTCAGTTTCACCGGCAGTTAAACCGACTAATTCAATTCCTGTAAAAGCAAACACAACCATCTGAAAGGAAAGGATGAAACCGCCCGCTCCATTTGGGAACCAACCGCCATGACTCCAAAGGTTTGCAAAACCAGCTGTCCCGGCATTCGTAGAAAATCCTGTGATAATCATGAATATGCCTATTACAATAAGTGCTAAAATTGCAACAACCTTAATTAATGCGAACCAGAATTCCATTTCACCAAATAACCTTACCGCGGTAAGATTCATAATTAGTAAAATCACAAGAATTGTAAGGCTTGGGACCCATTGAGGTATACCAGGGAACCAGTATTGTATATACATGCCGGTAGCAGTCAGGTCAGCCATGGCAAGTGAAATCCAGCAGAACCAGTAGGTCCATCCGGTGATAAATGCTGCTCTGTCTCCAAGATAATCATATACAAAGTCTACAAAGGAATGATATTTTAAATTAGAAAGCAATAATTCCCCAAGGGCACGCATAATAAAGAAACAAATTATTCCTGTTATCATATAAGCAAATAGAATTGATGGACCAGCCAAGTGAATAGACCTGCCTGAACCTAGAAATAATCCAGTACCAATTGCACCTCCAATTGCAAGTAATTGAACGTGACGATTTTTTAGTCCTCTAGATAAGTTTTGATTTTCTGTCATATGTATTCCGCCTTTCTGAATCTGCGTTGCTGCAAAACCAGCAACCTTATCTTTTGTATTGCTCTTCTCTTTATTTTTTCAAAAAAGAAATTTTAGAGCAAATTGAAAAATATTTTGTCATTGGAGATACAAATGAGAATAGATAAGATATAGATAAAGTAAATGATTAAGCATTACTTTTTATAAGATATGTTACCTGTCCCTGTCCTTTTACCTGAGAGTTTCGCTTTTCAGCTTTCTCCTTCGGTGCTCATTTTGAGTCTCTCCAAGGTTTCATCCAATAGCGGTCATCTCTAATCAAATAGGTACCTGAAAGATTTACTTCTTCGGTGAATGGCCATAGCCAAAACTCTCCCGCTATCTTCATCTGAATTCTGATAATTTCACTGTAATATACTATTATATATTTAATAAAGTTGCAAAGCTCCTACATTCATAATTAAATTATTAATTTTAATTCTTCATATTATTATGGCATTAAAACTATTCATTATTTCCTGTTTTATTAACAATTCCCTTTATTTATTCAAAAAATAATAATATATGTTAAACTTGATTTTTAGTCTTAAGACCCCTATGGCTGATTTATACTTATCTATAATTTGGGGGTTGTTTTTTATGTTACTCATTTACGAGCATTTCATTTAGAATGGATTAATACCAACTTTTCACATGAAGAAAGAACCCGGAGTCTCCTTCAGGTTCTTTCAAATTAATCTTCCAGTTTATAATGTAATTATCTTCTGAAACTGTTGTTCAAATATCTCCTGCCCTTCTCCTGTTTCAGATATTCATCTATCATTTCCCTGTATTCTTCATCAGTACTTATCCGTTTGCATGCAATAGCCATATATTTTGACCGTTTAGGAATCAGCCTCTTTATAGCAAAATTAATACAATTCTTTGCTGCTTCCATGCTATAACTAAAGTGACTATGATTTTCATATGCACCATTGTTGTTTATCACCACATAACCACCTGCCCCCTGGATAATAAAATACTCTTGTCTTTGATATATTATTTCCATAGCAATCTCACTCCCTTATCGCGTCAAACTATACAATAAAAAAGAAAAAAGCACTTATCTAAGACATTTAGATGAATGCTTTTTCTCTCAAAATTTTAAGGCCTTCAAACTGTAAAGACCATTTCTCATCACTTTATATTCTCTCATTCCTCCTGATTTTACGGCAAGGCAAAGATATCCTGGGTTTTTTACTTCAAAAATTACTTTTCCTATATCCTCCACTTGCTTAATGAAAATTTCCCATGCTAATTTTTTTAATTTCTCCATAAAACCACCTCCTTATATAAATATATTTCTACATTTTAAGAAGTTTTCCTCTTTCTTTCGTTCGCCAAATTCTCTGAATATTCGCACTAAAATCCCACGCTTCGACCTTCCTTCAATTCTCGAGGAATTCAACATGCATAAGCTAAGTTTCAGTAAAGGTTCCCTATAATACATCCTACTCTGAATAAATAGAAAGAACCCGAAGTTCCCTCCAGGTTCAATCATCTTAATCTTCCATAAGTAACTTATTGTAAAGATCCAGTATCTCTTTAGCTTCTCCCTCCGGATCTTCATGCAGTTCCTTATTCACCAGCACCCTTTCCTGTGCATCCTTCAATGCTGATAGTATCAATATCATTTCTTTTCCTTAAAATATTTAGTGATGCGCCTCTCAATAAATAAGGGCCGTCATATGAATTCTAATTAAGTTGAATATATATCAGAAAATTCAATATTAATCATCTCAATTTTACTGTTCATTGGCTTGGTCTTTTCAATAGCATTCTGATTTTCTACAATCCTTGCAGGAAGTTCTATTTTAAATGTAGTCCCTTCCCCCACCAGGCTATCCACAGTTATGTTTCCTCCATGAAGTTCAACAATTGACTTTACAAGAGTCAATCCAATTCCGGTGCCTTCAGAATTACGGGAAAGGGTCTTATCTACCTGATGAAATCTTTTGAAAATCTTATCAAGATCTTTCTTGTCAATTCCTATACCCGTATCCTTTATCTCTATTTCAACGGAATCATATTTATCAATTAAGTTTACAAATATGGTGCCCCCTGGGTTTGTAAATTTAACTGCGTTTGAAACAATATTCAGAATAATTCTCTCAATCTTTTCAGGATCACAGGCAATAATCTTTTCTTCTGTATCTGTATCAAAAACAATATTTATTCCTTTTCCATCAACATAAGTTGATACTGACTGGACAATATTTTCAATAACCTCAACTATATTATCATTAACCATGTGCAGCCTGAAAAATCCTGAATCTATTTTTGATATATCCACTATATTATTAATAAGCTTTGTGAATCTATAACAGTTTTGCTTAATAATATCCATGCTTTTAATAAACTTTTCCTTATTAGCTTCAAAAGAGTTGTTTTTCAAATAGAATTGAAGGAGCTGGTTCGTGCTGAAAATTACATTCAGGGGAGTTTTAAGCTCATGAGATACATTTGCGAATATTTCATCCTGAACCTTTAGTGTCTTTTCCATATTATTTTTGGCTTTTACTTCGTCTGTCATATCTATTGCAACAGCAACTATCTCTTTAATATCATGGTTCATATCAAATAAAGGCTGAAACATAATTTTAAAAAACCACTCTTTCCCTTTAACAGGAAATGCTCTCTTATAATTAAAGTGGCTGCTCTTTCCATGTTTTAATGCCCCTACGCCAGTTTTTATTGTGTTCATTTCCTCGGTTGTGAACTTCATTATTTCAAAGAAATCTTCTCCTATGATATCAGATAATGATTCTAACTGGCTGTTGACTTGTATTAATCTGCAATAAGCTATATGGTTCATGTAATTAAGTTTAAAGTCGGGGAATGAAATTCTTGCATAGCATAAATCAAGATTATCTATAATAGCTTCCAGTTCGTTTTTCTGCATTCTTATTAATTCATCTATTTTTACCTGTTCCGTAATGTCACGGCGAATGCCAACTAATGCTACAGGTTGTCCCTGAACATTTCTCACAAGCTGACGTATATCGCTAAACCACCTGTATTCACCATTTTTAACTTTCCATCGGTATTTGGCCTCTAAATATGATTCCATTCCGGCAGCCAGCAGCTTTTGTTTTTCAACAACCACCTGTAGGTCATCAGGATGCACTAAATCATATGATCCCTCAGCCAGGATATTGTTAATCCCTTCCATGCTGTAACCTGTCATCTCTACAAGTGCCGGATTCATATAAGTATATTGACCTGTGGTCAAATCAAACATGCTGATGCCATCCCGGGAATTATTAAGAATTATACTTAACTTTTCATCACTGGCACGCAGTGCCTCTTCTGCTTCCTTGCGTTGGGAAATATCAATGTTCATACCAACCCATTTTATTATCTTGCCATCACAATCATGAATAGGAGCTGCTATAACATTTGTCCATCTCCATTCACCATTTGGTCCTTTTATACGAAATTGGAAATTGACATTAATGTTTTCAGCAATACATCTAAACCAGCCGTTCATAGCATACTCCCGGTCATCCGGGTGAATGGCATTAGCATAGCCATAACCCATCATTTCTTCGTAGGTCTGCCCCGTATAAGCCCTCCAGCTTAGCGAATCTTCAAACATAACTCCTTCAGCATCAGTTTCCCATACAGTTTGTGAAACAGAATCAACAAGTACATGGAACCGTTCTTCACTTTCCCTGAGCTTATATTCCATTTGTTTATGTTCACTTATATCTTCAAATATAACAATTGCCTTTGTTATGATCCCATGTGAATCATATAAAGGTGCAGAACTGACAGATACAGGTATCCGTGTACCATTGGCATTCTCCATTATCATCTCTTTATTGCGTATTACCTTACCCATCTTTAATGAATGATTCAAAGGAATATCTTCAAGAGGATAAGGTGTCCCATCCAATTTTAAAACTTTTATTTCAGCGAAGTGTTCCTCCAAATCAAATCCAACATAATCAACTCCATAAAGATCCATACCGCGCTTGTTTATATATGAAATCCTGCCCTCTGCTGCATCAACAATAAATATTGCTGAAGGTATAGTATCCAATATGACTTCTAATTCATTTCTTTTTATACATTCCTTTTCCTTTTGTGTTTTTTCATATGTTTCTTCTGCATCAGATCCCTTACTTTTGGGCCCGGAAATATTTTCATAAACTTTTTCATCTATCGGATAAGTAAAGTCGTTAACGTGAAAATTCAAATCAGTATTGTGCTTTTCCCTTAAATATTCTTCCAGCTCCATACTGCGTTTTCTAATCTGCATTAATTCATCAATAATCTCCTCCCTGCTGCATTGGCTTATATCATCATTAACCTTTGCAGCAATATTATTTTTACTATGTGCAGACTGCTTTAAACAAACCTTCTTTAATACATACTTCATAATAATATACCTCTTAATTCAACATATAATTTTCTATAAAGCAATTATATATTTTACAACATTTTGTTGCCAAAAGGAACATATTAATACTTTTTTGAAATTATGTGTATATATTAACTATTTAATATGTTCTGTCATTAGTCAGCAAATTATAATTTTTACGGAAAGAACCTGGAGTTCCCTCCAGGTTCTTTCGTCTTAATCTTCCATAAGTAACTTATTGTGAAAATCCAGTATCTCTTTAGCTTCTCCTTCCGGATCTTCATATAGTTCCTTATTCGCCAGCACCCTTTCATGTGCACATTTCAGTGCTGAAAGTATTAGTATCACTTCTTTTTTATTCCAAAAAAAATTAAAATAACACCTACCGTAACGTTAAGAAGCTGAATAATTATTTGTGGTAAAAATCCCCTCAAAATACTGCCGCAAAATGCTACAACTGTTAGAAATGACAATGTAGACAATATACATCCAAACCCAAAAAGAACAAGTTGTTTTTTACTCCGATTATTTTCAATGATTTGAGTTGAAAATACACCACTCCAAAAAACAATAGTTAATGGATTGGAAGCAGTAAACAGCAGACCCTGAATAAAAATATTCTGACTAGTAAAATTAGTAAATAATTTTATATCCGGTAAAAATGTAAAATTAAATACTCCTGCTATTGTATTTGTTCCAAATAACACTAATACAATTCGCCCTAATATTTTAATAACAGATTTGATATTTTCTTTATTGATAATAACGGCAGCCCCAAGACCAGATAAAGTTATGTATAAACCATCAATAAGGGCAATTGCTAAAACAAGGGTTAAACCCATCAAGAAACCATATGTAGCGGAAGTGTTAAATACCATTAAGCACATTGGCCCAACAGCAAGTTGTAATAACATTCCAAACTTAAAACCTCTGTAAATCATTTCTTACCTCTAAAATCATAAATGCTTTCTTTTTCTAAGTTTTGTTTAATCATTTCATTTTACTCTGTTAAATATCAATAGTCTATTCCTTTAATGCAGCTATATCTCCACTTATGATTGCATTTAGTTTTTCGGATATTTTCTGAGTACTCCAGTTCCACCACTTAATCTTAAGTAAACCTTCTATAATGGAATCATCAAACCGTTTCTTTATAATTTTTGCTGGAACCCCGCCAACTACAGCATATGGCGGTACATCTTTTGTCACCAAAGCTCTGGTTCCAACAATTGCTCCATCACCAATATGCACCCCGGACATAATAACAGCTTCAAATCCAATCCAAACATCATTGCCGATTACAATATCTCCCTTATTGTCCCATGCATCACAAACATCCATTGTACTATCCCATTCTTCACCAAAAATAGGAAATGGATATGTGGACAAGGATTTTTGTGCATGATTTGCACTATTGAAGATAAATTTAGCCCCACAGGCAATGGAGCAGAATCTCCCTATAATAAGCCTATCTTTATTAACTGGATAATGATACAAAACATTATTCTTTTCAAAATCCCTTGGGTCATTATAAAAGTCATTGTACATTGTAAAATCATCAACGATTATACTTGAGTCAGTTATCACATTTTTCAAATAGATGGTGTTGAAATCATTATTTCTAGGATATATCTTTTGCGGATCAGCTTTATGTTTCATTTTTATCAACTCCTTTACTACAAAAATATTATAACTTCACTTTTCCTGCCTTATCCAGTGCATAAATAATTCTGTAATAAAGTTGTCTGTTTTGCGCTCATAAATAATAAAGGGCATTTTTATATGGTATAAATACATAATATAAAAATGCCCTTTTAAATTATTTTGATTGTTTCTCTCTTCTGATTATTCTTCTGATACTATCTTCAGTAAGATAAAACTGCTCTGAAAGTTCCCTAACAGATACTCCATCTTGAAATCTATTAAAGATTTCATTATTTCTTTTCCTTAAACTGTTTTTTATACCGCTATTCTCTCCCCAGGCTTTTTTGCTTGTACATTTCCTTGGTACATATAGATAACCGCCATCTACATATTGCTGAATTAATTCAATAATATCCTGCGGCAATATATTTTGTGCTTTTTGGTATTTCATATTACTTGCTCCTATCTACATATAGTCTGTAAATAATGAAGCAAAGCCTACACAAAAATATTTAACTTAAATTAAACAAAATCCGGCTCCGAACAAGAACTTATTCGATATTTTCATGCAGTCTTTGCACGGAGCCTTGGCTAACAGCACGTTTTGATACATTTTTCATATATAGCCCTCCCTTATACACTTAATCCATAAGTAATAAGACAAACTTTCCAGCTTCTGAAATAATTTTACCATATGCATTTATAAAGTAAAGATTATAAGCCTTAATCGCCATTATATTGACAATTAAGGCTTTTTGTTATCTTATAAAGTTTGTAAAAACCTTGCCTTCTGCTTCTGGTTCCGGAACTTTTCCCTTACCAAACTCAACTAATTTCATAAGCCAGGCCATGTTCTTGCCAAGAACTCTCATTATCTGCTGCCCTTCTTTATCTCCGGCAACCTCACCTGGCGCTGTACCATGTATTACATTCCAGTAATTCGATGTTGGCATAAGCATTTCTGAATAATTAATATAATTATTTAACTGTTCAAAAGTAGGAACTCCTCCCGAACGTCTGACAGCAACTATAGATGCCCCCACCTTATGTCTCAACATTGAATTATTTACAGTTGTAACGTAAAATGCTCTATCTAAAAATGCTTTCATAGTTGCTCCAACGGCTGAATAATGAACTGGAGAACCTAAAATTATCCCATCTGCTTCTTTCATTTTTTGTATCCATTCATTTACTTCGTCACCGTTAATAACACACTTTTCGTTTTGATTTCGCACACAACCATTACATGCAATACATCCTCTTATTACCTTATTTCCTACATGAACAATCTCAACTTCTATACCTTCCTTTTCCAATTCCTCAGCTGCCATTTTTATTGCATGGTATGTGTTACCTTCCTTTTTAGGACTTCCGTTAAATGCAACAACTTTCATTTATTTTCCCCCTCTTCCATACTTTTTCAAAATTCATTTATTATTATAAAACCTATTAATTTTCCCTATATCTTAAAATGCATCAAAAGACTTCTTTATTATAGGCACAAATATTTTATCCTACAAGTACGCACTTTCTTGTAAGATAACTTACCTCCAGGTAAGTTATAGGGTTTCTTTACCGAAACTTAACTTATGCATGTTGAATTCTTCGAGAATTGAAAGAAGAAGCGGCATGCATAAGTTAATTATTGAGGTTGGAACCCTATATGAATGAAATTATTTATTAAATCAATTTAAAGAATATTGAATTTGTTATATAATATCTTTAAATCCTAAGACTAAATTATGGCAGGTGACAATTATTGATAAATTATAAAAACAAACAATACGTGTGCTTTCTGGACCTTGGTTTTGGAATTATCAGAGGGAAATGGAAAGCTGTAATACTGTGCCACTTGGCTGATGAACCTAAAAGGTTTCTTGAATTGCAAAGAATTACTTGTGGCGTAAGTCAAAAGGTTCTAACCGAACAATTGCGTGAATTGGAAGAAGATGGTCTCATTCGTAAAATTGTATATCCTGAAGTACCTCCTAGGGTTGAATACAGCCTTACTGATAAGGGCAAGGAATTGGCTCCTGCACTAAAAATTATTGAAGAATGGTCAAGAAAGCATTTCAATGAGCTTGAACTGCTTAATGACCGGGATTAATTTAAGAATGCCAAAAGCATTCTTTTTTTATTTAAGTGAGTTAAAGGTTAGTAGATTTCATCCACTCGAAACTGCTTATTACATTACTGAATCTTAAGCTCTGGGTAATTAAGGCAGCTTTATGCAAGTCCTTACTGCTTATATTCCCAACTTTATTATTTACATCAATAGTTCCTGTTGCATCTGATAAAAATTCAACATTATACCCTTTATGAAAAGCATCTCTCGCTGTAGTATCACAACACATCTGAGTCATATACCCTGAAATAACCACTGATGTTATTTTTTCTTTTTTCAATATTTCTTCCAGATTAGTTTCATAGAAACTGCTTGGCTTAGTTTTTTCAATAAGATAATCATAGGATCTATCAAGAACTTTTTCATGTATTTCCCATTCATTTGAATTCTTAATAAATGTATTTCCGTTTAAAGATGTATGCTGCACAATAATAATAATCATATTATTATCTTTTGCATAATCCATTACCTTTAGTATATTTTCCAAACTGTTATCAGGGTAAGTTACCTTCAGTTTGCCTGTAAAATATTCATTTTGAACATCAATTACTAATAACGCTTTTTTCATTTTTGTTACTCCTTTTTATTACTGTTTTTATAGAAAATACCCGAAAACCTCCGCTGTTTATCTCGGAGGATGAAAGGGTATAAATTTAAGGTGGTTCGATACCACTTAAATTTACATTATACTAACTTCTGATTTTGAATATATTTTTGAATTGTTTCAGCACTCACAGTCCCAGCAGTTCCGATATAATATCCACTACTCCATAAGCCACTACCCCAAAACTTGCTTTGTTTTAGTGTAGGGAAACCTTGAAATATCCAATTTGCAGAAATGCTTTTAAGTTTTCTAACTATATCGATTGGTGCAATAGT
Source organism: Clostridiaceae bacterium (assembly GCA_040217795.1). Classification (GTDB taxonomy): domain Bacteria; phylum Bacillota; class Clostridia; order Clostridiales; family Clostridiaceae; genus Clostridium_T. The sequence continues at coordinate 4,892 of JBEHWK010000063.1, read as the reverse complement.
TGGAGGTGCAGACACAAAAAGGTGAACATGGTCAGGCATTATTTTTTGTTCAATAAGGTCATAGCCATAATTATGACATATAACTCTAAAACATTTAGATAATTCCAGTTCCAGTTCACCTTTAAATATAGAGTGTCTATATTTAGGACAAAATATAATGTGGTAATTAATATTATACTTACTATGACTCGTTGTTTTGTTTTGAGTATTTTTCAATGACATATTTCATACCTTCTTCTATTAAGTCATTAGCATTAGTACCTTTTTGTAATGCAAGTATTCTAATATCCTTGTATAAATCCTCGTCTAATGTTGTGTTAATGTTTTTTCTTGCCATTAGTATCACCTCCGTATCAAAATCATAACACATAGTTGACAATGTTTCAATGTGTTATTATAATCATTACATAGATAACTATGTAATGATTAGGCGGTGAAGATGTATGTTTGTTTTAAAATGTAAAAGTTGTGGGTTTGAACAAGTTGTAAAAAAGAGAATAGATAAAGATACTTACAATCAATTAATAAACAATGAAGGATTATATTGTGATAGGAAATGTTGTAATGGCAGAAACTCGGAAAGACCGAAAGGATATATTGCTGTATATGGAGTTTTTGGCGGTTGGACTATTGTTCGTCAAGCAACTTTGGAGGAATATAAAGGAATTAAGAGAGCAAAAGAAATTCGAGATTTAGGTATAAAAAATCTTTAAAGTTTAGTTAAACATGACAAAAGGAGGTGAAAAAATGAAGTTATCATTTAAATTTAAACAAAGTTTTACAGTAGAGCAATTGAGTATTGTAGAAGAATTATCTTACCATACAACTAAACTCTATAATATAGTTAATTATGATTTAAGAGAAAAAGGTTTTAAATCTTATGTAGATATTGAAAACTCTTATAAACCTAACTGGCATTGTGATTTTCTTCATAGTCATACAAGACAGCATTGTTTTAAAGTGATAGAGCAAAATTGGAAGTCTTATTTTGCAAGTATCAAAGATTATAAAGAAAATCCACATAAATATAAAGGACTTCCTAAACCACCTAAATTTAAAAATATGGAAGATAAAAAGAACGAGATTGTATTCACTAACCTTGCTATAAGATTTAAAGAAAACACATTAATGTTATCTCTTTCTAAAGCAATTCAGAAAATATTTGAGATAGAAAGTTTGAAATTTGAGGTTTCTAATAAACTTCAAAGCCTTATAAATTGGAATGAGTTGCAACAAGTCAGAATAAAGTGGGATAACTCTTTAAAACAATGGTATTTAATTGTAATCTACAATAAACAAGAATTAGATCCAGTAGATAATACTAATGTTATGGCTATTGATTTAGGTTTGGATAATCTTGCTACACTAACTTTTAAAGATGGAAATGAAACTTATCTTTTTTGTGGTAAAAAACTTAAAGGTATTAATGCTTTTGCAAATAAGAAAATTGCTTATTATCAAGGTATTGAAATGAATAAATATAGTTCAGATAAGTTCAAAAACACTAAAATGATAAATTCTTTAAGAAGATATAGAAATAATTATGTTAACGATTATCTTCATAAAGTGAGCAAAAACATTATAGATAAAGCAATAGAGCATAAGGTAAAAAAGATAGTTATAGGCAAAATTAAAGGGATTAAGCAAGATATGAATTATAATAAATCCTTTGTTCAAATACCCGTACAAAGACTTGCTGAATTAATAAAGTATAAGGCAGAATTGCAAGGTATTGAGGTTAAATTTAAAGAAGAAAGTTATACAAGTGGTTGTAGTGCTTTTGATTGTGAAACAATAGGCAAAAAATACTATGCTAAAACTCGTAGAGTGGTTAGAGGATTGTTCAAATCAAGTTTTGGATTAATTAATAGTGATGTGAATGGCTCATTAAATATATTAAGAAAAGAAGAAAAATGTATTCCCGAAATAGTTCAAACTATGAGGGATAAAGGGAGTGTGTCCTCCCCGTTGAGAGTAAGGGTTGCCTGTTAGGTGCAAACTTAAATATCAAACCTCTCACGAAGCCACCGTTGCTTGTCTCGGTGGTAGTTCACGAAAACACCAAACCACGATAAGATAGTAAAATTTATAAAAACAAGTTCAATCGTAACTGAAGCCCATCGAATCAGCGGGGATGGCTGTTATTTACTTAAAATCATGTGCTCTGATATGGATGAAATTAACTCATTACTTGATAATATTGCGGAATATGGTACTTATAGATTGAGTCTATCTACTTCTTCAATAAAAGACTAGCCAAAAAAAATTAGGGGCATTGCCGCTGCTTAGAAAACAGTTTTGCGACACTCCCCTAAAAATGAGATTTCAATATTCTTTAATATAGCTAATGATTAAAATGATTTGGCATTCTTAACAATCTTTTCAATAAAATTTTCAATTTAAGAAAAACTTTATGTACATTACATTTTTTAGTATAATGTTTTCTCAAAAGCAACTCTCTTACTTCCATCTTCTAAATAAATAATTCCGCAATACTGAAACTTATTTTTCTTAAGCAGCTTTTGCATAGATAAATTTTCTTCATGTGTATCAACCTTGATACTGTATACCCCTTTTCTTAAACAAAGCTCCTCTACATTTTTGATAATATGTGATGATAATCCTGATCCTTTATAGCTACTGTCAACAGCAATTCTATGTATAACTGCATATTCATCATTGCTGATCCATTGCCCTTCATAAATAGTGTCATATGTCTTTTCTCCGTCAAAAGAAACTGCTGCAGTAGCAACAATATCATCGTCTTTTAATAATATATAACCATAATTATTATCTATATCGCAGCTTATTGTTTCAACATTGGGATAGCTATTCTGCCATTGGTCAATCCCTTGTTCATTAAAGTAAGCTTGTGCCTGCCTGATAATATTCATTATCCCATTAATATCTGTTTCAACCGCTTTTCTGAATATCATTTCAACTCTCCTATAAAATTTAAATACCTTATGTTTTATCGACGAATAAACCTCTTTATCAACTGACTTGTTTGTGCTTCATTTATCTCCTCTGAAACCAAATATTAGTTGAATCTTCAACAATTAGTATACCTCTGTTTAGTTGAAAAGTTCAACTTGTTTTCCGTAAATTATGAATTTGTTGTTGATGATTACAGAGTTTAGTAAAATATAACTATAAAGCTTAAAATTGAACATGAATTATAAGGATGTGTTGAAATGAAAATTGAACATGTAGCAATATGGACTAAAGACATTGAAAAATTAAAGAAGTTTTATTCAGATCATTTTGGCGGCATTTCCGGAGATAAATATACTAATATAGATAAAAACTTCCAGTCATATTTCATTAAATTTGAATCTGGTGCCAGGCTAGAGATCATGCAGATGCCTGCAGTTCCTGATAATTTAAATGATGCTATAAACCAGTATATTGGTTTAATTCACATTGCAATTTCTGCAGGGAGTGTTGAAAAAGTTAACAGCCTTACTGAAACATTAAGAAAAGATGGCTACAAGGTAGTAAGCGAACCACGTTATACAGGGGATGGCTATTATGAGAGCTGTATTCTGGACCCGGATGGAAATCGAATAGAAATAACTGAATAAGAAGGGATATCCCTTTCAAAAGTTGTGAAAGGACTGTTTCATTATTTGTGTAAATACAAATAATGAAACAGTCCTTCTGCATATTGGAAAACGGCTTATATATATTTTTTAAAAATTTCGTAATCAATCATCCAATAGTTCTTTATTATAAACGATGAGTTTTAGACCCAAGCTCAATATGTGAATTCAGCATTTTGTCCAACTGGCTCAGTAAATTTTCCTTGTCCCTGCCCAGCACTCCTGAAAGATTTATATAATTGCTGACGTGATTGCTTCGCAGAACACAATTTTCAAGGTCCAAGCCATCAATTAGCATCCTTGCCTCCTTTAAGATTTCCATAGGTTCAAGGAGAGTCATTTCACCTCGTGATACTCTATCATACATTTCTGTATCAGGATATACTCCTAAAGTAAGTAAACCGAGATAATCCGGATTCATGGCATTGATTACTCTTGCAGATTCTCTGGCATGACTTTCTGTTTTTTCTTTTCCTCCCAACCCGCTGATTAACATTACAGATAGCTTCATTCCGGAAGCTTTTACCCTTCTGCCTGCTTCAACCATCTCTTTTGAGGACGCATCTTTCTTAATTTCAGCTAATATATCATCACTGCCGGATTCCACACCAATATAAACCATGGTAAGCCCCAGGTTTTTTAACAGCATAAGCTCCTCTTCACTTTTTCTTAACACATCAGATGCGGAGGCATAGCATGTTACCCTCTCACATTCAGGAAAAAGTATCTTAATCTTTTCAAGAATTGCAGCTAATTGCTCTGTTTTCATTACAAGAGCATTACCATCTGCCAGAAATATTCTTTGAACCTTTGAGTAATGCCTTCTTGCCAGGTTTAAATCCTCAAAAATATCATCAAGGGGTCTGATTCTGAATTTTTTATCCTTGTACATTGTGCAAAAACTGCACTTATTGTGAGCACAGCCTATAGTAGCTTGTATAATTAAGCTGTAAGCTTCACTTGGGGGTCTGTATATATTACCTTCATATCTCATTAGTAATCAATCTCCTATGCTTATAACTTCTTCCAACTTTTTTGCTTTTTTGTATACTTTCTGAGTAACAGCATCAAGTTTAAAAGTAACACGTTACTTATTTTACTCCTTAAAAATATACTTTGAATTCATCATCTCGTAACCGCAAAGTTCTCTCATATGTTTTCCCATCATATAAATTCCAAAACACCTTACCATCATTAGTTATGTCCTTTATAGGAAAGAACTCAGTTCCTGCTTTTAAGGTAACGACATCCTTTATAACAAGCTCCTTTTTTAATGTAACCGTAAATATG
>JBEHWK010000062.1:0-20175 GCA_040217795.1 Clostridiaceae bacterium | reverse complement strand
AGTATTACCGCAAGATGGAAGTGAAACTGAAAAGAGAACAACGAAAACTCTCCAAGAGGATGAAGGGCGGTAGAAACAGAGATAAACAGCGTCAAAAAGTTGCTAAACTCCATGAAAAAGTAGCCAATCAACGTAAGGATTACCTGCACAAGCAGTCAAGGCAGATAGCCAATGCCTATGATGCAGTTGCTGTTGAAAACCTGAATATGCGTGGAATGGCTCAGGGACTAAAACTTGCCAAATCAACAAATGACAATGGTTTTGGCATGCTTAGGACATTTCTGGAGTACAAACTCAGGGAACAAGGTAAACAACTTATAGTTATTGGTAAATGGTATCCGTCAAGCAAGACATGCCATGTTTGCGGTGAAATCAATAACGAGCTTACACTTGCAGATAGAGCTTGGACTTGCATCTGTGGAACCGTGCATGACAGGGATATAAATGCGGCAATAAATATCCAAAATGAAGGCTGCCGTATACTTGGCATAGCCTAAAAATATATGAAGAACCGTTGGGCAAACGGGGATAGTTTGGTAATAATGCTAGCATTAGCTGGTACGTCCCAAGAAACCCCCACCCCTAAACGTAGTGTAGGTAGTGGGAGTATGTCACACCACTTACTGATGAAAAGGCTTGTATGGGTAAACAAGAAAATGAATGTTCCTCTAATCGTAAAAGAATATGAAATTAATAAGGAAGCCTTTATTTAGCTTCCTTATCACACATAAAAGAGTGCCTATAACACATTTTATATCTTATTCTGATATCACTTATTTTTATCCTTAACTTTACAACTTGCTTTCCCTCTGAAATAAAAAGCCCTGCTAATGTAAGAATAATTCCCGCAATTGCAATTCCTGTTATATTTTCATGTAACAAAACAGCAGACGCTCCGGCTGTAATTACAGGTATCATATAAATATATATGCTTGTCTTTACTGCTCCCAAAATCTTCACGGACCAATTCCAGCTTACAAAGCATATTGCAGAAGCCCCAAAACCTAAATATATAATATTCAACAGGTTTGACTGATTGGTAAATCTATATAGACCGAGCTTAAAATTAAATATAAACATGGCAGGAATCATAAAGAATAATCCATAAAAAAATACTTTCCTGGTACACCCGATGGTATTATGCTGAAACCCGCTGATTTTTTTCATAAGAACAGAATAGACGGCCCATACAATTGCAGCCAGTACCGCCAATATATCACCTAAAGGGTTTAATTTTAAAACGTAATTCCCATTAAGCCCAATCAGCATAATACCTATTATTGCTACAATAAAACCACTGAAAAAGCGCAGTCTCAGTTTTTCACCATCCAGAAACAAATGTGCAAAAATGGCTGTAAAGAATGGTGCGATTGAAACAATGACCCCTACATTAGATGCAAGTGTATAAGTTAAAGCGATATTCTCCATAAGGAAGTATAAAGTTATCCCAAATAATCCGGCAGCTGCGAAATATGCCTCCTGCTTAAGATTCAAAGTTTTCACCGGGTGCGGATATACCACCAGTAATGTGATATAACCAATGATAATCCGAAAAAACAGTATTTCAATAGGGGTGAAATCTGTCAGTAATACCTTAGTGGAAACAAATGTTGTTCCCCAAACCAAAATTGTCATAAATACCGACAAATGTCCGGCGATAATTTTTCTGTCAGTCATTTTCTCTCCTCCTGCATCCGTCATTAAAAATATTCATATATTGCTTTGGTGTAAGTCCAATTAATTTCTTAAAGAAGTTTGTAAAATGGCTTTGGTCTGTAAAACCTGTTTGCAATGCAACATCTATCGGATCAACGTCCTGCTCCAGTAATTTTTTCGCCTTACTGACACGAATTGTTTGAAGATAGCTGTATGGTGATATTCCCCTTTGTTTGGTAAAAGAGTGTACCAAATAATATTTGTTTAATCCTGTTAAAGCACTCAGATCATTCAGTGAAATATTTTTCATGTAGTTGCTTTCCAAAAAGTCACACACTGCTTTTATTTCCTTATTGGGTTCTTGTGCAGAGGCTGCATGAACAGCATCAGAATATTCAACTATCAATTGTTCAATTATTAATAAAAACAATTCCTCTTTTTCGAAATCTTTTTCCTCATGCATAATCATAAGATGTAACTCACGCAAAGAAGATACAAGTTCATTATGAAACAAGACATGTTCTGTGAAATATGGCAGATAATCCTTACCCGTTATTTCAAGTGCAACTTTTCTCATCACATCCGGCTGAACGTTGATACATAGATAATCAAGTTTGCTCCCGTCAGCTTGTTCACAGGTATGATTGTCACCAGGATTAAACAGGATCAAATCACCCGCTTCAATTATGTATTTCTTATTTTTGCAGGACAGATGCCTCTGTCCGCTTTCAATAAATCCAATCACATAATAATCGTGAAAATGGTTTGGAAACTTCTGCATGATGCCTTTGAAATTATATGCTTCTATATTCAACTCTGTATCAAAACAAACAGTTCTAGTTTCATTTTGCATTTATTCTTCTCCTTTCTTCTATCTGTTTTTAAGGGTAACATAAATAATTGGATATTTCTTGTATGATGTTGTCTAAATTCTATTTTCAGTTTAAAATGGTAACAAAATTCTATGGCTTTACATAGCTTTTGGGGACTGTATCAGGATTGTATAAATACAAACCTGGTACAGTCCCCCATCAGCATCCTCTTCCATTTTATTAACTTTTAATAATATCATCATTAACAAACTAATGCAGCTTATTATTTGCTAAAACCACTTGTTTTTCTTAATAAACAGCACCAACCCAATAATAATAGTCGGAATAAATATCATTCCAAATACTATCCAGAATGCCTTTTCATACGTATGCATTGGAATTCCCTGTACATTCATTGAAAAAAGACCGCTAACAAGAGTCATGGGCAATATAGCGACTTGGATAATAGTAAATGTACGCATTAAATTATTCATTGTATGATTAGTAAGTGATGCAAAAGTACTATCAGCAGACTCAATAACTTCTTTATAATTTTCAAGCATATCCCATATCTTTTCTGTCTTGTCAGTAATATCATCGAAATATATATCCATGTCCTTAGGAAGATATTTCTGAATAACTTTTTCTAACATCAGGATAACAGGTCTTAATGGCTTAATAACACTTCTATAGTTTATTATCTGCATCTTAGTTTTTGATATGTCTTCAAGCATTGACTTGGAGCTGTCAGAAAACACTTGCTTATTTATTCCATTAACCATATTCCCAATCTTATCAAGCATAGGGAAACAATAGTCAAATAATGTCTTGATTATTTCATATAGTAATAAGGCTGAACCTTTGCCCATGTATTCCCCTCTTAAGGTTTCTTTTAACTGGCACTTTTGTGCAATATGTACTAAAGGCTTAAGTTCCCCATCATGAAGCGTAACTAAGTAATCATGCCCTATAAAAATATCTATTTCTTCCGAATCAAGTGTTCCAAGCTCTTTTCTAAATCTGGGAAAGTGAAGTACTATAAAACTATAGTCTTCATAAGAGTCTACCTTTGACCTTTGATGCTCAGTCATACAATCTTCTAACAGAAGGTCGTGGAAGTGATACATCTCTTTAAGCATATTAATTTCCTTATCAGTAGGTTTGATAATATCAATCCACTTAAGACCATTAAATTCAATTATTTTTACTTGAGTAGTTATTTTTTTTATAACAGTAAGCTGTTTTTTATCAGTTTTGAACGGTAATTTTAACATAATAATCATCCTGCACCGTCGATAATCAACTCCATCTGTCAGCCGGAGTTGATTATCCGCAGTGCAGGTTTTTCACCAGCCTTTCCTTTTATATTTTTATAAAACTTATTCCATGCTTTTATTAATACCTTCTTCTTATTTGGGGAATATGAGTAGTATACCCCTATCCTCCCTTTTTTTAATATTAAATTTGTTAAAATATTCTTATGCGGCCCGGGACTGTCTTCCACTCAAATTCACCACCTTTCTTTATATAAAAAATAAAAGAGCCCTCAACAAGGGCTCCAAAAACTCGAAAAACAAAGAATATCCTCGTTGAGCTTTAGCACTATATAGCTTTGAGTTAAACCCAGCTACATTAAGTAAAACCTTAATTCGGCAGTACCTGTTGACCCATTGGCATCTTTCGATGTTTTTGGGCAGTAGCGTATATCTGATATAGGAGCCTCACCTAACAATATTTATTAAATTTTCATGCAAATTTATCATTCCTGCTAATTATAGATTTTGCTGAGTTTCTTGTCAATAAGCACCTGAGTATTTTGTATAAATTTAACCTGAATGTAAATTATCGTTCTAACTATTCCCTGGTATATTTCAATGGCAGAAGCTCCTTAATATTGCATTTTACAATATTGTTTTCATAAGGTACTATAACATCTGCACCCGGGCAATAGTCACTTATTAATTCCCTGCACATGCCGCAGGGTGTCACCACCTTGATGTAATCACCGAATTCTCCCGGTGCCGATTGCCTTACAGCCACAATGGTTTCAAAACCCTTTTCTCCATCTGATACTGCCTTTCCTATTGCCACAGCTTCAGCACAAATTGATACTTTTCTCACATACGCTTCCATATTCACTGCAGTTATTATTTCACCGGTTTTGGTTCTTATTGCGCATCCTATATGATGTTTATCCTTATCATACAAGTTACTTATGATTTTTTTAGCCTCATTTATTAACTCTATATCTTTTTCGTTAATTTCAATTACCTTCATTATATTTCACCATGAGCTTTAAATAAATTCGCCGTCATATATGGCTTTAGCCAGTGGGAACGGCTCCAGGGCTCTTTCCAGAATACCTTGGACATATCCTATCAGTACTCCGTAATTAACAATTGGAATATCATGTTTAACTGCATTGTCAATTCTGGACAGCATTGCCTTTCTATTGAGCATACATCCGCCGCAGTGAATAATGAGCTTGTATTTTGTTATATCATCAGTAAAAGAAGCACCGGAAGAGTGTTCAAAGTTTATTTGTTTTCCTGTAATTTGTCTCACCCATCTTGGGATTTTTACTGTGCCGATATCATCACATTGTCTGTGGTGGGTGCAGCCCTCTGAAATCAATACAGTATCACCATCTTCCAGACTTTCTACCGCTTTAGCTCCTTTTACAAGCTCAATAAGATTGCCTTTATATCTTGCAAGCAATATTGAAAATGATGTAAGCATTATATCTTTAGGTGTATCTGCGGAAGCCTTTAAAAATACTTGTGAGTCTGTTATAACAAGCTTAGGTTTTTTCTTCAGGTTTTCCAGAGTTTCTCTTAATTCATGTTCTTTTGTTACAACAGCTATAGCATCACTTTCTATTATATCTCTTATAGTTTGCTGCTGCGGAAGAATAAGTCTGCCTTTAGGAGCTGCTTTATCAATAGGAGTAACAAGAACAACTATGTCTCCTGGATTAATAAGATCTCCTACCAACTTGAATTTTTCTTCATTGTCCGGTATTATATTTATAATTTTTTGCTTAAGTTCTTCTATGCCATTTTTGTTTAATGCCGAAACAGAAACAGCAGGAACACCAATTTCCATCCCTGTATTATTAACTTCTTCTTTTGTTATGCTTCTTTGATCTGCTTTATTCAAAATACAAACCACAGGTATTTTCTTTTCTTTTAATTGTTTTATTATAGCTTTATCATTTTCCCCAACTCCAATAGTACTGTCTACTACTACTAATGCAACATCTGTCTTTGACAGAACTTCAAGGGTTTTCTTTCTTCTTGACTCTCCTAATTCACTGTCATCATCCAGTCCAGCTGTATCAATAATCACACAAGGTCCTATAGGCAGAATTTCAATAGATTTATAAACAGGGTCAGTAGTTGTCCCTTTTACATCAGAAACAATAGATATTTCCTGATTTGTAAGAGCATTTATAATACTGGATTTCCCCGCGTTTGTCATTCCAAACAGAGCAATATGTACTCTTTCTCCAGTTGGTGTTGAATTTAAACTCATGTTATTACCCCTTTTGAATTATTTTTTAATTATTTTAACATTTTTTAAGTAGTTTTTTCTATTATAATATAAAATATTAATATTATAAAATATTTAAGGGGTGTTTGTTTTGGATTATAGACTGGAACAAGATTTATTAGGTGGGAAAAATATAGATAACTGTACATATAGCGGAATAAATACAGCAAGAGCTCTTGAAAACTTTGATTTAAAAGGTAAGACTGTAAACTTGAATCTGGTAAAAGAAATTGCTCTTATAAAAAAAGCAGCCGCAATAACAAATAAAAGCTTGAAATTACTTACTCCGGAAAAAGCTGATGCAATAATAAAAGCAAGCGAAGAAGTAATGGCAGGAAAATTTGATAAGGAATTTAAAATCAGTGCGTTTCAAGGTGGAGCCGGTACATCTACAAACATGAATGTAAACGAGGTTATTGCCAATAGGTCAATAGAACTGTCAGGCGGAACTAAAGGAGATTATAATTTAGTACACCCGCTTAATGATGTAAATATGTCTCAGTCAACTAATGATGTTTACCCTTCCGCTCTAAGGATTGCAGCAATCAGATTAATCAGAAAGTTAAGCAGCTCATTGTCCGGTTTACAGGAAGCCCTGCAAAATAAAGAAAATGAGTTTTCAGATATAATAAAACTGGGAAGAACTCAATTGATGGATGCTCTGCCAATGACAGCAGGTCAAGGTTTTGGAGCATATTCAAAGGCTATAGAAAGAGACAGGTGGAGAATCTACAAAGTAGAGGAGAGATTAAGACAGATTAACCTTGGAGGCACTGCAATAGGCACAGGATTAAATGCTACAAATAAGTATGTATTTATGATGACAGATATTATTCAGAACTTAACCGGTCTCGGCATAGCAAGGTCTGACTATCCTATGGATATTACTCAAAACTGCGATATATTTGTAGAAACATCCGGGTTATTAAAATCCTGCAGCGTAAATCTTCTTAAGATTTCAAATGACCTGAGGTTGCTGAATTCCGGTCCTCGCGGCGGAATAGGAGAACTGACTCTTCCTGATATGCAGGCTGGTTCAACAATTATGCCCGGAAAAGTAAACCCTGTTATTCCTGAAATGGTTGCACAGGTCAGCTTAAGAGTAATTGCCAACGATAGTGCCATAACTATGGCAAGCTCCATGGGACAATTAGAGTTAAATGCATTTACCCCGCTTATAGCAGAATGCTTACTGGAATCTCTGGAACTTCTGGATAGAAGCGTCATTATTTTCAAAGAAAAATGCATAAATGAGCTGGCAGTAAATAAGGACAGATGTCTGGAAAACCTGGAAAAATCTTTAGTTTCTGCTACGTCTTTAGTTCATCACTTAGGTTATGATCAAGCGAGTTCAATAGCAAAAAGGGCATTATCCACTGGAAAAACTATAAGGGAAGTTTTATGTGAAGAAGAAATATTGCCAGTTGAGATTATAGACAAGATATTATCTCCATCTGAACTAATAAAAACACATATACCCGGAAAATAAACCAATTTAATATACTAAATATCTTATAAATGAAAAGTGTACCCACTTTACAGAACTCTGCTTTAAAGGGTACACTTTCATGAAATAATTCTATTGGTAAAAATTTAAATTATTTCATGGACTCAGGTTTTTTCATTATAAATATATGCGGTTCCTGAAGGAAATCCTGAACAATCCTCAGGGCCTCTCCAAATCTTTGATAATGAACAACTTCTCTTTCTCTCAGGAACTTCAAAGGTTCTATTACATCAGAATCATCAGCCATGTTTATCAGATACTCATAGGTAGCCCTTGCTTTCTGCTCTGCTGCTAAATCTTCAGTAAGGTCTACAATGGGATCTCCTTTTGATTGCACGTAAGAAGCATTGAAGGGAACACCTGAAGCGCTTACAGGATAAACCCCTCTTCCATGATCTGCATAATATCCAGCCATACCGGCTTTTTCTATTTCCTCACGGCTTGCACCTTTCATAAGCTGACGAACCATTGATCCTACCATCTCTAAATGAGCTAACTCTTCTGTTCCTATGTCATTGCATGTTGCTATGGCCTGAGGAGTAATCATTGAAAACTTCTGACTAAGGTATCTTAATGAGGCTCCAAGTTCACCATCAGGACCTCCATACTGGCTGATAATTATTTTTGCCATTGCAGGATTTGGATTTTTAATTTTCACTGGATATTCCAAGAATTTCTCGTATGTCCACATATCTACATGTCCTCCTTTTCAAATTTAAAATTAGCTTCATTTTCCCAAGGCCAGGGATCACATATCCACTGCCATGGATATGGGCTTAAGGAGTCATGTTCTGTTAACATTCCACAATGCATCTCATACGCTTCTTTAAGTTTTCTGCATTCCAATACATAATAGTTATACTTTCTTATAGCTTCTTCATCCATAGGATGAGTATTAAGATACAGAGCAAGATCTTCTTTCATAAATTCAGAGGCACTGATGAGTTTTAACAATTCCATTTTATCAACTTCATTCTTCATAAGTCCCTCTCCTTTTTACACATTTCTAACAGAATGGATTTCTTGTCTTCACCCTCATAGGGGCTGTAAAGTTCAGGGAAACAAGTGCCTCTTCTCAGTGCTTCCATTGGCGGGAAAAGAACACAAAGGGTTTCATAGGGAACATAGGCAGCGGCTAATCTGACATTTTCAATTGTAGTTTCCTGGGGAATGCAATCACTCATTGTTGATAACTTTGACATCTTTTTTAAAGTTTTAATATGGTCCAACTTGAACCTCCACGTTTTATTCAGTACATAATATAATATTCAAAGAACTAAAATGGTGCTAATAATTTATTAATGACTTTATGCTTTAAATTGACCCTAAAAAAATAGGGCAAGTTTTCCCAATGAAAACTTACCTTGTATTTTCAATTAACTATTTATAACTTTCTTTTATTAAACATTAAAAGTCCCTGAAAAACCATTGTCCATACTATTGTGTTTGAAATAAGTTGATTTTTACTGAATACCAATGATATTAAAACCATAATTATACATAATATTATTCCAGTTATCCTATTCCTTTTTATCAGCTCTGGTCTTGTTATTAGCATTACAGGATTAACCACAGGTGCCTGGTGCCATATACAATACAGTGCAATTCCGTTTAAAATTAACTTTGAAAACAGATCCAGATTAATATTGATACTTAAATATATTATGCATCCGATAAATATCAAGGCTGCTGTGAAACATTTTATTTGACTATCCTCGTGATATCCCCCTATAAAAGGTTTCGTCACAATCATAACTGCAAGAGCAGTGACAGCATGGACTGGTTTTCCCAAAACCATAAATACAATAATTGTTCCGATAATCTTCAAAGTTTCAAAGACAATAACTCTCAGAGCATACTCAACCTGCTCCTCCTGTTCCTGACTATACTTATTAACTTTAGAAATAGAGGCAGCAAAAGACTTAATAAGCTTTCTCAAAAATACATTCCCCTTACTCTAGTTTATTTTAAATGTTATTATAAAGGTTGTCCAATTCCTATTGCCTTCAACAGATATATTATTATTACACTTTTTAAAAATATAAAACGCACCTAAAATATTTCTATTAAGTACGTTTTATATTTTATTCTTTAGGAAATTATATTTTTTGAAATCTGTGGATAACTTATAGGATATAAAATTATACGAAGTTTAGACGCAGTCCTAAAGAATAAAAAAGAGAATTTGTCGCCTGCCATATTTTCCTCACATACATTCGGAAAGGCAGATGCGAGAAAAAAATCGACGGCTCATAGTCGCCTTGGCGATTTTTTTATCTTCTTTTTTTCATAGACTCAGGAATTTCTTCAACTGCCACATTACAAAGTGATGTTGGTCCCACAACCAAAATTAAAGCAGCAACTGCTAAAGAAACAGTTCCCATAAATTTAAGAATCTTTTCCATGAAAATTCCCCCTTTTTCTATTAAGATAATTAAATTATACAATAAAACAAAACAAAATAAAATACATATAACTACAAAATATGATATCGAAGATTGTATAAAGTATTTTAAATGCAATATTTTGCCACAAATCAACTGTGCTCACAAAAGAGCACTATATTGTCAACTAAGTTTCTTTGGAATGGTGATTCTGAAGGTTGTCCACGCTTTATTGCTTTCAACTGATATATTACCATTACACCTTTTGATAATATCTGCAACGATGCTTAAGCCAAATCCTCTCTCTTCATTTTCATTCCCTTTTGTACTGAATCCTGCCTGAAACATCTTTTCTTTCACTCTCTCCGGTATTTCAGGACCATTATTGCTTATCATTATTACTATCCCACCATAATTATCGTAGCTTCTGTATTTTATTACAGGGTTCTTAACCCTCTTAAGTTCATCAACTGAGTTTCTGATAATATTGGAAATCAATTTCAAAAAATCATTGTCTGTGACTGCCAGATTTTCATAACTTCCTTCATCCACAGACATTACATTGACACCTTCCGAAACTGCATAATGCAGTACTGATATTACCAGGGGAGAAGATTGGACTTCCACATTTATGCTGTCACTCATATTCTGATATCGATTCACTATTTCTTTTAAAAGCTCACCTAGCTTATCTATCTTTTCAAGCTGATAAAGACCATACAATCCACTTATTTCACTTCCAAAATCATGCTTGATTTTTTTAAGCTCGATAATTTTTTCATTAAGGGTTTTATTCAGGAGTTCCACTTCTTTTGAATTATCATTTATTTTAGCAAAATAAATGATAACGTAAACCATAATAATAAGGGTAGCAAGATATGTGATAGCTTCAAACAGGGATCCTATACTCTCAATTGTAGAATTAATTCTTAATATATCTAAAACAATAATCAGGTATTCCATTATGAGAATAAAAATCAATGGATTTCTTATTTTTTTCAAGTATAGCATTAAATTAAACATATGCCTTCTTTTTAAAATCATAAAAAAGTAAATTATCCATAAAGGAATATATATATATATCAGATACTGCATTTCATCAGTTATACTGATTACTGCAGCAACCGACATATATTTATAAAATGAAATTAAAAAAAATGTAACTATTACTGTTAATGAATATATCCCCCCAAAGCCTAATAATGCATCCACCACATTTTTTCTGTAAAAAATCATGAGAATTACTAATACACCAGTTACCATTAACAGGCTTGATACAAAATTATGCAGTTCACTATAGGTAAAAACCGTTATTTCAGATGAAATTAAACCAGCACATATTAAGTACTTAATTTTTGAAATTTTATTTTCATCATAAGCAATATTGTTTGTTACCCAAACTATCAAAAAAGATTGGATAATAGTGGTGGCAACATCAAAAATTTTCAGTATCATCCACATTCCTCCTCCCCTTATCAATATAAAATGCACCTAATAGATATATATTAAGTGCGTTTTATATCTTTAATCTGCTATTTTATATTTTCTTAAACATATTATACACTAACGGAATTTCAATTAAAAGATATATCTTGTCGTAAACTGTCAAAATTGTAATATAATTGGTGTTAAATTACATTTTTTTAAAAGTGGATAAAAAAATTTATCTATATTTTTAATATTCTATTAACAAATTACATTTCCTTTCACATTTCCTTGGTATATAATAAGTAAATGTGAAAGGAAAATTGGAGATTAAGGGGATAGTAAATGTTATTAAAAATATTCGATATTGTTACTACTGTTATTCAATCGATTTTGATAGTTTCCATGACAAACAACATTGTCTGCAAAGAAAGCAAGCTTTCAAAAGTTAAGTATCTAACCTGTATTAGTTTGATTTCTTCTGAAATCATATTTTTTACATACAGCGGACTAAACGGGTTTGTAGCCAATCTGCTGATGATAGCAGGTGCATTAATTATCCCCGTACTGTTTTTCAGAAAGAATATAACAGACGCACTGTTAGGTTTTGGGGTAGTATATTCATCAACTGTAATATCATCATACTTTGTAACTTCAATTTATAAATATTTATTGGCTGGGCTGGCAACAAATTTTTCTCCAACAATGCAGTTTATAATATTTGTATATATTCCAATATGGATAATATACTTATTATTGTTTGCAGAAAGAAGGCATATATTTAATGCCGTAATATTATTTAAAAGAATAAAAACCGTATCGTATTTTATTCTTATGATGCTGTATCTGCTTATTGTATTGGATTGCATAAGAATTAACTTAACAATAGAAAACATAGGAGCACTTTTTGAAGGTATGATATACCTCGTTACCTTTTTCTTTTTAACTTTAATAATAATATATTTTGCAAAATTAAGTGATGATTCAAGAGAAGTTGAACTCTTAAACAACGCACTTAATGAAAAAGTAATGGAACTAAGAAAAATCAAGCATGATTTTGGAAGTGAGATAAGCGCACTATATGGACTCTACCAGCTTCGACGGATAGACAGACTAGGCGAGCTTTTAAAAGGCATAGTGAATAGGTATCAGGAGATGAGTGACCTCATAAATGTGGAAGTTCAATCTTCTCCCCTGGTAACATCAGTGCTGCATTATGCAGTTTCAAAAGGTGTCAATGTGATGATAGTTGATGAAGGAAGCTATGAAAATCTTACAATCACTGACAATGAACTTTTAAAATTACTTTCAAATATTATCAGAAACTCAGTTGATGAACTAAAGACAGCTAAGAATCCCACAATAAAATACAGAAGCTACAACAATTATGATGGTATAGTAATAATATTAAGCAATAATGGTCCTGAAATCCCTGAGAAGACAAGAGCAAAAATGTTTCAGGCGGGATTCAGTACAAAAGAAAATCAAAATAATGATAGAGGGTTTGGACTAAGCATCGTTGCAGATATTATTAAAAAATGCAGAGGAAATATATCTGTTGAAAGCAACAGGGCTTGGACAACCTTCATACTAACTATTCCAAAGGAATCTTTTAAAGGAAATTATAATTTTGAAAAGAAGTAATAAAACAGGAGCATTACTACCTACTTTTTTAAGCAGGTAGTAATGCTCCTTATTTCTTTGAAAACAAATATAATCTCATAAAGTTAATCGCCTCTGCCTAAAGAACAAAATAATAAGATTCCAAAAGATATTTCTGCTGGTATTTTACAGCCATTCTTCTCAAGTAATTTTTAATAACTCTTTTGGATGTTTTCCCTTGGTGATAATCCTCAATACTCTTTAAAAAGTTGCTTTTTTCCTTATCTGCTGCTGTATCCTTAAAATAACTCCAGATATGCTGTGCGGTATTTACAGAGTATCGGACAGAAGTTTGTGTTTGTAAAGCATCTTCAATCAGATTATAAAAGGGGACTGCAGGATATTCCTTCCTATCGCTGAGCAGTCTTCTTATTTCTGCATAATTACAAGGTGATTTTTCCAGAACACTATACTTATACTTGCTCCATTCTGATTCCAGTGCTTTTATATTTTTATCGGGGGACGTGCAATTAATGCATTTTACAGCAGAAAGGTTTTTATCCTTAACTTCAAGCATTATATCAATGTCATCACTATCTAGTTCTCCATAAAAATCCATAAATTCATTAATCAATATGCAATTAGAATGTGATCCTGCTTTCTTAAAAGGATTCTGCTGGGAATAATGAATTTTTTGACAGCCATCCTTTTCTCTCCATGTTTTTCTGCATTCATTAATCCAGTATGAGTCCCTCTTTTCCTTATCACAGCAATTTATCTCATTATGCAGATTGTCAAAAATAACCGGCACATTTAATATTGTCCCTATCTCCAATACGTCGCATATATTATAGGCCTTATCATCATTTTCAATGACAAGTCTCTGTTTAACCCGATCATCCAATTTATTATAATTGGCAGCAAACCTGCTGACTGCTGACTTTTTGTCTCCGTAGATTCCTCCTATATGCAGCACAATTTTATGCTGTTGACCCATCCCCAGACTATCCAGCACCTTTGTATGATAATTTAAATCTTCAACAGCTTTTTTTACCACTTCTTCATCAGTTGAATTCAATACTGTATACTGCCCAGGATGCATAGAAACCCTCATGCCGCTGTTTTTGATTTTTCCTCCAATTTTCAGCAATTCCATTTCAAATGCATCCCACCATTTGAGGGTATTTACAGGACTTGAACCAAATGGTATTAAATCGGAACTAATCCTGAAAAGTTTTATATTGTTCTTAATATTGTAGTCAATTATATTTTCAAGAGAATTCAAATTATAGGCAATCAATTCTGTCAATTTCTCCTGGCTGGCATTTTTAAGCATGCAGCTTTTCTGGTCAGTATTGGGAACTCCCACTGTCAAACAAGCATATCCTATACTCACAAAGCTGTCTCCTTTCATGTTTCAGGTTATAATTCACCGTTATCTGATGTTTTCTTAACCTATAATAAAAATACTCATATGATATATTTAACTTCTTTATTACTGAACAGTCCTTCTATCTCTTTTATAAAAAATTCTTTTATTTCATCGAGACTTTCCTTTGGATACACATACTTCCCATATCCAAATTGTCCATATTTAAATTTGCGGTTTTCATCATTCATTGGCAGCTCGCTTTCAGGAAATACATCAAGTATTCTATTTTTAGCTGTTGCAGTATACCGGTGAGATATTATCTCAAAAGTTACTGGAAACTTTAATTCATTTGGGAGCTTGCTCCTTAACTCCAGTAATAAATCATGATACTCTTCTCTCCAGCCAGGGTAAATAAATACGGGGGCAATTAAAAATCCCACAGGATATCCTGCCTGAGCCACCTTTATACTTGCTTCTGTTCTTTTGTCCCTGGAAGCTGTAAAATGTTCATATTTATTTATAACGGAAGAAGTATTAATACTAAACCTTATTTCTGTATGACCATTGTGTTCCAAGTTAAGCAGTGAGTCTATATCAGTATACTTTGTCACAAATCTGAATCTGGCATTTTTACTTCTTCCAAAGAAGCTTATGGCTTTCTCCAGAGAATGGGTATAAGGTTCCACAGGTATGGGATCAGATGTAGCAGATCCTTCAAATATAGTTATTTCAGGTAACCGTTCCTCTACATATTTCTGAGCTTGATTAAGAATATCATCCATATTGGCATAAACTTTTACAAAAGGCTTATCTCCTAACTTAGTATTTAAATAACAGTACTCACATTGCCCCATACACCCTGATACTAATGGAAGCTGATAATGAGCTGAGGGTTTACATGATTGGAACTTAAAAGTCTTCCTGATTCCAACAACTAAAGTCCTCTTCCCCTCCCTGTACTGAGAAAACAAGTCATCTCCCGGAATGTATTGTTTCAGTTTATTGGAGGTCAGATTAATAATTTCAATATTAGCCTTATCCTTAAATCTGGCAAGAATCTCCTTTGCCATGTCATATTCCAATGAATCTTTTTCAAATATAATTCTTTTAGGTATAAACATATTTTGTACTGATAAACCAGCATGAAGAAAGCTGATTAATCTTCTCCTCTCTCAATTTTGCTTTACGTATATAATTATTATTTGGTAAACCTTACGAAGTATACGTAAAAATCCTGGCCCTTTTTATTTTCGAAGAGCAGCATAAAAACACATTGTAAACTAAAACCGCAATTACTTAGGTTGACAATACGGGGTTTATTTAATATTATTAAACTGATACAGAAGATGTAAAAGGAGTATATTTTATGAAAAGAACAAGAAATTTAATTCTAGTAGCTGTGTTTGCAGCTTTAACTGCAGTAGGGGCATTTATAAGGGTACCAATTCCATATGTGCCCTTTACTCTTCAATATCTGTTTTGTGCCTTGGCAGGAATCATCTTAGGTTCAAGGCTGGGTGCATTATCACAGATAATTTATGTAGGGATTGGGCTTGCGGGAGTGCCGGTATTCACTGAAGGAGGGGGGCTTAATTATATTTTCAAACCTACTTTTGGTTATCTGATAGGTTTTATCATAGCTGCTTACGTTATAGGAAAGGGAAGAGAGAATATAAAAAGGTTAACTTTTCTTAAAGCAATAATGATTCTGCTTTCAGGTTTGTTTTTTATATATTTATTTGGTGTAATTTATTTATATATCAGCTTCAATATATACCTTGGAAAAGCTGTTTCATTGTATTTTGCGTTTTTTTACGGTTTTGTAGTTTGTATTGCCGGAGATTTAGTTCTTACAGCATTTGTGGCTTATGTTGCAGTTAGGATACTGCCCATATTAAGAAGAATGGGATACGTTGAATAGAAAAGCATCAAAAAATATTGTCTCAGGAGGGAAAAATGACTAAAGGAATATTTATAGTCGGAACTGATACGGATGTAGGAAAGACAGTTATAACTGCCGGACTCATGCATGTTTTAAGAAGTAACGGATATAATGCAGTCTATTTTAAAGCTGCATTGAGCGGAGCTTTAGAAGAGGGGGATGGGCTTATCCCGGGAGATGCAAAGCTTGTAAGTGAAGTAAGTAAATTGAAAGAAGAGTACTGCAATATTACTCCATATGTTTACCGTATGGCTGTGTCACCCCACCTTGCTGCGAAATTAGAAAATAACCCTTTGAACTTAGACCTAGTAAGAGAAAAGTATTCTTGGCTAAAGAATAAGTATGATTATATAATTGCTGAAGGAAGCGGAGGAATAGTATGTCCGTTGATAGATGATGAAAGAGGGGTATATACTCTTGAAAATCTTATTAAAGACTTAAATATGGATGCTATTGTTGTTTCAAGGGCAGGACTTGGAACAATAAATCACACAGTACTGACAGTGAAGTATATGGAAAACATGAAAATCAACATCAGAGGAATAATAATAAACAATTATGAAGATGGCTTGCTTCATGACGATAATATTAACATGATTGAAAAGCTTACTGGTGTACCTGTTATCGGGAAATTCAAAAGTATAGGAATTTCAGAAGGTAATATGACAGAACATATAAGAAAAAATGCTGAGGAAGCTTTTACCATACAAGATATCATTGAATGTATGGGATCGCTTTAATGAATATTGAGGTATTGATATATGAATAAATATGTAGAAAAGGATTTGAAATATATATGGCACCCCTGTTCGCAAATGAAAGACTATGAGGAACTTAATCCTATAGTGATTGAAAAGGGGGAAGGAGTCTGGCTCTATGATATCAACGGGAAAAAGTATCTTGATTGTATATCATCTTGGTGGACAAACACCTTGGGTCACAGCAATAAACGAATAAATGAGGCAATAAAAAAACAGATTGATAATATAGAACATGTTATTTTCGCCAACTTTTCCAATAAACCTACCATAGAACTGGCAGAAAAGCTGGTGGAAATAACGCCTGATACACTTGAAAAGGTCTTTTATTCTGATAATGGTTCTTCTGCAGTAGAAATAGCATTGAAGATGAGTTTTCATTATAATATGCAAAAGGGAAATTATAAGAAGAGAAAATTTGCTGCGCTAAGTGATGCTTATCATGGAGAAACTTTAGGAGCATTGTCTGTTTGCGATGTAGATGAATTTAACAGGGTGTATAAACCTCTTCTTTTAGAGACTATAAGAGTTGATGGACCTGATTGCTGCAGGTGTAAATATAACTTAAGAAGGGACACATGCAATGCAGAGTGTTTTCAAGCAATGGAAAAGAGCCTTGCAGCAAACCATGATGAGATAAGTGCTGTAATAGTTGAACCCATGGTTCAGGGAGCCGCAGGAATGAAGATATATTCCCCTGTTTATCTGAAAAAGCTTAGAAGTCTTTGTGACAAATACCACATACATCTTATCGCAGATGAGATTGCTGTTGGTTTTGGAAGAACAGGAAAAATGTTTGCATGTGATCATGCCGAAATAAGTCCGGACTTCATGTGCCTTTCAAAGGGGATTTCTGCAGGATATATGCCAATGTCAGCAGTTATTACAACCAAAGATGTATATGATTGTTTTTATGGGGATTACACTGACAGAAAATCATTCATTCATAGCCATACATATTCGGGCAATGCTATGGCTTGTGCAATTGCCCTGGAGAACCTGAAAATATTTGAAGAAGATAATATTATAGAAAATAACAGGTATAAGGGGCTGCTGATAAAAAAGCTTACCATGGAAAAAGCAAAAAATTCAGAACATGTAGGAACAGTAAGAAGCATAGGTATGATAACTGCTATTGAAATAGTAAAAAATAAATCCACGAAAGAAGCCTATCCATGGCATATGCGTATTGGATACGAGATTTACAAGATTGCTTTAGAAAATGGATTGTTACTGAGACCTATCGGGAATGTGCTCTATTTTATTCCGCCATATATTATAAGTGACGAAGAAATAGAATTTATGGTAAATACCTGCTTTAAAAGCATAGAGGAATACTTCTCAGAAAATACTATACAATAAAAAGTTTTCCCCAGACCTGAGGTTCTGGGGTTTTCTGAAATCTCCGAGGAATTAATTATAATGTGAATTACTCCATTCTATAGAATTTCGAATTCATTCTTCTTAAAGTATATGAGCCCCTCATCACGCATTTTACAAAGTTCCCGTGACATAGCACTCCTATCAACACAAAGATAGTGAGCTAGAGCCTCACGATTGTAAGGTATTTTAAACTTTTTTGAGTGTGCCCTATGTTTTTGTATTTCAAAAAACACAAACAGCTTTTCTCTCGTGGTGCGTTTCGATATTATTTCTATTTTCTGATTTAACATTATATTTTTTCTTGCAACAAGACTAAGCATGTTTTCAATGAGACTTGTATGAAAAGCACATGCCTTGTGACAGGGTTTTATTATGTTTTTAAAATCAATAAATAGGATGCTGCAATCCTCTGCTGCCTGAACCGTTACGGGACTTTCTTTAATCCCCGCAAAGGCAAAGGCTTCAGCAAAAATATCATTAATACCTAATTTTGCAAGGATATTTATATTACCCTCCATATCTTCCTTAATGATTTTAATACTGCCTGATAAAACTATTCCAATAAATTTAACGATATCACCATAAAGCAGTATGATATCATTTTTCTTATAAGAAACAACCCTTCCGGAAAGGCAATTTAATATATTATCTAAATCAACTGACTCAAAACTTTTGAATAATGCATTATTTTTCAAAACATCTAAGTATTTTTTCAAAACACACCTCATTCGTTGCAAATGCAACCTCATTTATATTTTCATTATAATATAATAAAAGTATAAAAAACAAGGAGGTTCTTAAAGTGATCAGACAAATTATTAAAATAGATGAAGATAAGTGCAACGGTTGTGGATTATGCATATCTGCATGTCATGAGGGTGCCATTGGTATATCAGAGGGGAAGGCTAAACTTCTTCGTGATGATTATTGTGATGGACTGGGAAACTGTCTCCCCGTATGTCCAACCG
Organism: Clostridiaceae bacterium; assembly: GCA_040217795.1. Classification (GTDB taxonomy): domain Bacteria; phylum Bacillota; class Clostridia; order Clostridiales; family Clostridiaceae; genus Clostridium_T. The sequence goes on along the minus strand of JBEHWK010000062.1, from coordinate 814 downwards.
GTGCAATCAGCTTTGAAGAAAGAGAAGCAGCTGAATTTGACGAAGAAGCGGTTAAAAGCAACTTGGAAAACAAGCAGCCCATACAATTACCTTGCGGTTGCCCTGGAACACATTCAAAGACATTTGAACGTGTTAATTCTAATGAAAACAAAGAAGAGAATAACACAACATTAAAAACATACCTTAACCAATGGCCAGTGCAGATAAAACTTGTGCCGACCAATGCACCATATTTTGATAATGCCAATCTTTTGATTGCCGCAGACTGCACCGCATTTTCTTATGGAAATTTTCATAGTGAGTTCATGAGAAATAAAATTACACTTATTGGTTGTCCAAAATTGGATGATGGGGATTATAGTGAAAAACTGACTGCAATCTTAAAGCTGAATAATATAAAATCCGTGACAGTGGTAAGAATGGAAGTTCCATGCTGCGGAGGAATTGAAAAGGCTGTTACAACTGCACTTAGGAACAGTGAAAAACTTATACAATGGCAGGTTGTTACAATCTCAACAGACGGCAGAATTTTAGAAACATAATTGAGCATTCATAAAATTTTTAACACCCGCAGGGTTTTCCAGCCAAACCTTGCGGGTGTTTCCGATACATAGTTTTTTTTACTGACCTGTCTTTTTATTCTCTGTAACAGGATTCAACTATTTAGTTTCAGGCCAAATACAACATCTTCAAATAATTAATTCCCGTATTTGTTTTAAAGTACTTATCTCTGATTTTGCAAATTACTTCCTGAGACATTTCATCCTCATTTATATTGATTAGAAAATCAGCTTCAACAAGAATCTGGAAATCC
>JBEHWK010000061.1:0-20265 GCA_040217795.1 Clostridiaceae bacterium | reverse complement strand
GTAAGCTAGTAAGATCCCTTGAAGAACACAAGGTTGATAGGTGAGAGGTGTAAGTATGGTAACATATTCAGCTGACTCATACTAATAGATCGAGGGCTTGACCAATAAAAAACAACTGGATATTATGTGCAATTTTGAAAGAACATAATTTCTTTCAAACAAGATGAATAATAGTTTATTCACATTAAAATTGATAGATTCGAGCAGTGCCAGGAGTCAAGGAGCGCGGAGCGGAACATACTAAAGCTATGTGAGCACCACAGCGACGCAGACGACAACGCAGTGCGAAGGATATAGCAATTTTAGAGGTAGAATTGGTGATGATGATACAAAGGTAACACCCCTTCCCATTCCGAACAGGATGGTTAAGCTTTGAGATGCCGATGGTACTGCACGGGAGGCTGTGTGGGAGAGTAGGGAGTCGCCAATTTATGTTCCGCGGTAGCTCAATGGTGGAGCACTCGGCTGTTAACCGATAGGTTGGAGGTTCGAGCCCTCTCCGCGGAGCCATTTAAATAACAAGTAACTCAGCATTTGCTGAGTTTTTTTATTTTTTAGGAGTGGCAATTAGAAGGCAAATTGTCACCTGAGCTAAAGAGTAAAAAGCAAGATGGCCATATGTGATTGTTTCTGAAATATTATGATGAAATTTGAGCGAAAATAAATAAAAATGTATTGACTTTTAATATGTAATCATTTAAAATACAATTAAACAATCAAATGTAGTCAAATGTAGCAAGAAACAATCATGAAAATTTAGAAGGGAAGTTTAAATAATCATGTTTGCTCAAGAAAGACAACAAATCATATCGGATATCTTAAAAGAAAAAAACAGCATAAAGGTAAATGAAATTGCAGAGTTATTAAAGGTATCTGAATCAACTATACGAAGAGATCTTCAGGAAATGGAAGAAAAAAACTTACTTATGAGAACTCATGGGGGCGCCGTAGGGTTAGAAAATAGAACAAATTATGAACCCACGTTTCTAGATAAGGAATCTGAAAAAAAAGATAACAAGATAAAAATAGCACAAGTTGCTTCCAGAATGATCGAAGATGGAGATACAATAATATTAGACTCAGGGACAACAACTTTAGAAATCGCTAGAAGAATAACAGCGAAAAACATAACAGTAATAACCAATTCTATAGATATAGCAGCAGAGTTATCATTAAAGGATCAAGTTGAGATTATAGTTACAGGAGGATCCCTGAGGGTCAATACCAGAGCTATGGTAGGCAGCATAACTGAAAGGATGTTAAGTAACTTTAAAGTAGACAAAGCTTTTATTGGTGCCAATGGAATATCTATTGAAGATGGAATAACAACTCCAAATTTCACAGAAGCACAGACTAAAAAAACAATGATGAATAACGCCAGAAAGGTAATTGTAGTTGCAGACAGTACAAAGTTTCAAAATGTATCATTTTCAGTAATTTGTCCAGTAAAAGCTGTAAGTATGATTATAACAAGTGATGAGATTACAAAGAAAGAAATTGAAGAATACAGGGATGTAGGAGTAGAATTAGTAATTGCATCAAATTAGATAAGTCACACAAAAAAACTGGTGATTGGGTTTTTCTTTTATACATTAAGGAAAAACCTCAAAAGGTTAGCTTTTATGTAAACGTATAAATGAGAAAGGTGTAAATTTTACTACAAAACTAATAATAAATAAATATTTAAGAAAAAGGGGTATCAATTATGGAATTAAAAGACATGTTTTCAAAGGAAAGAATAGTTTTTGACATGAAATCAAAAACAAAAAACGAAGCTCTGGAAGAATTGATAGGGTTGTTGGTAAAAGACAACAAGGTTAATGACCCTGAAGTTTTTAAAAATGCAGTATTAAAGAGAGAAGAGGAATTTTCTACAGGAATAGGTATGGGAATTGCAATACCTCATGGAAAAAGCAACTCAGTAAAGGAAGCTTCAATCGTTTTTGGAAAGAGTCCAGAGGGAATTGACTATGATTCAATGGATGGAAAACCAGCTCATCTATTTTTTCTGATAGCTGTTCCGGAAGCAGAGGCAAGCAATGTACACTTAAAAGCTTTAAGTGAAATTTCAAGAAAATTAATGCATTCTGAAGTAAGAGAAGGTTTAATGAACTGTGGTAGTTTTGAAGACTTTTTAAAGGTCTTTTAACTATATAATTAATTAAGAGGAGGAATTATAAATGAAATTTGTAGCAATTACATCATGTCCTACAGGTATTGCCCATACTTATATGGCAGCTGAAGCTCTTCAAATGGCAGCTAAAGAAATGGGCCATGAAATCAAGGTAGAGACGCAGGGTTCTGTAGGTGCAGAAAACGTTATAGGACCAGCAGATTTAAAAGATGTAAAGGCTGTAATTATTGCAGCTGATACAAAAGTAGATAAGTCCAGATTCGCTGGTCTTCCAATCGTTGAAGTTCCAGTTAAGGATGCAATCAAAGATGCCAAAGGCCTTATAAACCAAGCTATAGCAGCAAAAACAAGTAATCTTGGAGCTCAAGTAGAAGAGATTAAATCTCAGGAAAAAGAATCAAGAACTGGTGTATACAAACACTTGATGACTGGTGTTTCCTTTATGATACCATTTGTTGTAGCTGGTGGTATATTAATAGCCTTAGGTTTCGCATTCGGTGGTATCTATGTTTTCAATAATCCAGGAACTTTTGCTGAGATTATCTTCTCAACAGGTAAAGCAGCTTTCGGACTTATGGTTCCAGTACTTGGCGGATATATTGCTTACTCTATAGCTGACAGACCTGGTATAGTACCCGGTTTCGTGGGTGGTGCGCTGGCTTCAACAATAGGAGCAGGTTTCTTAGGTGCATTGTTAGCCGGTTTTATAGCAGGGTATGTAGTTATAGGTATTAAAAAGCTTATCAAACTTCCAAAATCTCTTGAAGGTTTAATGCCAATTTTGGTGATACCAGTACTTTCCACATTAATAATAGGACTTGTAATGTTATATTTAGGTAGCCCAATAACAGCAATAAACAAAGCAATGAGTGACGGATTGATGAGCTTAAACAGCGGAAGCAAGGTTATATTAGGATTAGTATTAGGACTAATGATGGCCTTTGATATGGGTGGTCCAATCAACAAGGCATCTTATGTGTTTGCAACAGCAACATTAGCTACATCAGCAGGCGGAGCTTCACCAATAATGGCAGCTGTTATGGCAGCTGGTATGGTACCTCCACTAGGACTTGCATTAGCAACTGTAATAGCAAAGAATAAGTTTAACGTTGCTGAAAGAGAAGCTGGTAAAGCTGCATGGGCACTAGGTATTTCATTTATAACAGAAGGTGCAATACCATTTGCAGCAGCAGACCCATTAAGAGTTATACCATCAATAATGATAGGTTCAGGTATAACAGGTATGTTATCAATGCTGTTTGATTGTACATTAAAAGTTCCGCACGGAGGAATATTCGTATTAGCAATACCAGGCGTTGTTGGAAATCTTGGAATGTATATAGTTTCAATAGTAGTGGGAACTGTAGTATCAGCAGTACTGTTATCCGTACTTAAGAAAAAAGTTGCATAATATATTTAATAAATAATAGTTGCAAATATAAATGCAGTATGATAATATATAAAAGTACCTAGTGTACATAAAAAAATAAAGATTTAATTAGATGATGATTTTCTCCAGTTTAGAGAATCTGTTAATCCAGTGAAAATCTTTAAAATGGAGGAATTGAAATGGCAGATAAAACTTTAGTATGCAGAGATTGCGGAAAAGAATTCGTATTCACAGAAGGCGAACAAGCTTTCTACAAAGAAAAAGGATTCGACAACGAACCTACAAGATGCGTTGATTGCAGAAGAGCAAAGAAACAACAAAACAACAGAAGATACTAATCTGAATGTTAAGCTATGAGAGTCAAATCTCATAGCTTTTGTTTTTGCTCTTCAGGAATTTGAGAAATCTCCAAGTTCAGGATAAGAAAAATGTATACGATTTATATATAGTATAGCTATAGTCCCTAAAGAGTAAAAATAGTCGCCTGCCAGATTTTCATCACATACGTTGGTCAAGGCGGATGCGAGAAAAAAGTCGACGACTCATAATAGCCTTGACGATTTCTTTATAAACAGCTTTCCTCATTGCCATCCCGAAATAATTCCAAATATATATTAGAAAAATTAAGTAATTTGAAAAAATTATGACTAAAAACTTAATAAATGTCACAAAATTATATTATAAATAATCACAAATAAAATATTCAGAATTTTTAGAATAGTAGGAGGAAATTACTATAATTTATAGAATATATAATGTATTGATTATTTTTTTTCAGGTACAGCAATAAAATATTTGTAGATAAGGCTGCAAAGTCAGCGTTATGAATACTTATACTATAGGAAAGGCGGGTGAAATCAAGGGAATTCAGTACCTTGATGAATGTATGAAAGAATACAAGTTAGCTAATTTAAGAAATGTAGGAATTGTTGGGCATAGTTCTTCAGGAAAAACATCACTAGCAGAGGCATTGCTATTTACCGCAAAGTTGACTGATAGATTGGGAAAAATTGAGGATGGAACAACTGTAAGTGATTATGATGCAGAAGAAAAGAAAAGAAAAATTTCCATTTCGACATCCATACTGCCATTAGAATATAAAGAAAAGAAAATTAACTTTATTGATACTCCAGGGTACTTCGATTTTGTAGGAGAACAGATAGAGGGGATGAGAGCTTCTGACGTAGCTTTGATAGTAGTTTCAGGAGTATCAGGTGTTAAGGTAGGAACAGAAAAAGCTTGGGAGTATTGCAATAAAATCAAACTGCCAAGAAGTTTTTATATCAATAAATTAGATAGAGAGAATTCAGACTATGACAAAGTACTTAGTGAACTGAAAGAATATTTCGGAATGCCGGTAGTACCTATTCAATATCCTATAGGAAAAGAAGACGATTTCAAAGGGGTAATAAATGTTATTTCAAAGAAAGCTTATTTTTATGATAATGGTAAAGTAGAGGTTGGCAATATTCCGCCGGAACTGGAAGCGAAAGTTGATCAATGCAGGACAATGGTTATGGAGTCAGTTGCTGAAACTGATGAGGAACTGCTAAATAAGTTTTTTGCAGAAGGAGAACTTACTGACGAAGAAATATTTGCAGGGCTTATAATAGGATGCACATCAGGTGATATTGCGCCTGTTATGTGCGGAAGTGCTTTAAAAAATATCGGAATGGAAGTTTTGCTTGATGATATATGTGATTGTTTCCCGTCTCCTAAATATGCAGTGCCTCAGAAGGCAACTATGGAGGATACAGGGGAAGAAGTGTTTGTGGAATATGATGAGAATAAACCTTTCTCTGCATTCGTTTTTAAAAGCATAGCAGATCCTTTTGTAGGTAAGTTATCACTCTTCAGGGTTATTACAGGAAAAGCAAAGGGAGATTTGAATGTATATAATTCATCAAAGGAAAAAAGTGAAAAAGTGAGTAATCTGTATTTTGTGAGAGGAAAACAGCAGACTCCGGTAAAAGAAATTATTGCAGGTGACATAGGTGCTGTTGCAAAACTTCAGTACACAGGTACCGGAGATACATTATGCGAGGAATCATTTAAAATAAAATATGACAGCATGAATTTCCCCGAACCCGTAATTTCTTTCTCTGCACTTCCTAAGAATAAGGGAGATGAAGAAAAGATATCCTTAGCTTTAAATAAACTTATGGAAGAAGATCCGACTTTTAAGATGAGCAGAGATACTGAAAATGCAGAAACAATTATTTCAGGGGTAGGGGAAGCACATCTTGAAGTAATAGCAGCTAAGATGAAAAATAAGTTTGGAGTTGAGGTAGCACTGGATTCACCGAAGATTCCATATAGAGAGACAATAAAGGGAGTTGCTGATGTTCAGGGAAAACACAAAAAACAATCAGGTGGACATGGACAATATGGCGATGTATGGATCAAGTTTGAAGCAAGATCAGATGGGGAAACTGAACTTGAATTTGTTGATAAGGTTGTAGGAGGAGTTGTTCCGAGAAACTTTATTCCAGCAGTTGAAAAAGGATTGAAGGAATGTATACAGCACGGTGTATTGGCAGGATATCCGGTTATAGGATTGAAGGCGACTCTTCATGATGGATCATACCATTCAGTGGATTCCTCAGAAATGGCCTTCAAGGTAGCAGCCTCCATGGCATATAAAAAGGGACTGGAAATTGCAAAAGCTATAATACTGGAACCTATTATGCATGTAGAAATTGTTGTCCCTGAAGATAATATGGGTGATGTTATAGGAGATATTAATAAGAGAAGAGGCAGAGTGTTAGGAATGGAACCAGATGGAGATGTCCAAAAATTAATTGCAGAAGCACCTTTAGCTGAGATGTTTAAATATGCTACAGATTTAAGAAGTATAACAAGTGCAAGAGGAAATTTCTCAATGAAATTTGAAAGATATGAAGAGGTTCCGGCTGCTGAGACTGCAAGTATCATAGAAGAGGCAAAAAAATTCAGGAATTTAAAAATGGAAGCTTAGTCCATATGGATATTATTTTTAGGTCCCGTCTGTTGGCGGGACCTTTTGCATTTGAGAATGTATTTTTGAATAAAGGGGATTCTTTAAGGGAAAGTTATAATTAAATAAGTATATACATATAGAAGGAGTTATAATTGAAACTTCAAATAGTTGCTAAATAATCAGACAAACATTGGAATTTAATTAAATGCACCCAGAAAAATTATAAAAGTAACATCAGGTATTAAAACAAGAAAGAAAAATTGTAATAAGAAAGGAGTATGGTTAAGCTTTAAAAAGTATGCTTAACCTGGATATTATGTCACAATACAAGATGGAAGTTAGGGGTAATATAGGATTAAGTGACTATAGTAATATTTACGATTATATTGGAGTTGTAGGAACAAGAGATAATATCTCAATAGCTTTAAACACAGTGAATCAAGAGAACATATACATTATCTGTTCAATGCTCATAGACAGCAATTTTTCTATTTATGAACAGGGATGGGATGTTTATGGAAATTATTATATAAATGCTGTAAAAAATAATTAACTAATTTGGTAACAATATGATATAATAGGTGTGATATCGTTTATATATGTAGTATTAGCGAATTAAAATGCAGGACAAGCGGTTGCAGGAGGGAAAAAATGAATAATTATGTAATTGGCGTTGATTTAGGGGGAACAAAAATAAGTTGTGCGATTTCAGACTTAGATGGTAAAGTTATTGCACAAACTACGATTCCGACATTAGCTCAGGAAGGCGAAAAGGCAGTATTGAATAGAATAATAAAATCTATTGATACAGTAATAAATGAAGCAGATGTTAAAACTAGCGAAATAAAGGCAATTGGGATTGGTTCACCAGGACCTTTAGATTCAAAAAAAGGAATAATTGTAACAACTCCAAATCTTCCTTTTAAAAATTTCAATTTAGTAAAACCAATATCTGAACACTTTTCAATACCAGCGTATTTAGACAATGATGCAAATGTTGCAGCTATTGGTGAATTTATGTTTGGAGCAGGAAGAGGTTCCGAAAATATGGTGTATGTTACAGTAAGTACAGGAGTAGGCGGCGGTGCAATTATAAATGGTAAAGTATATAGAGGAAATACCTGCAATGCATTAGAAATAGGACATACAACAGTATTCCCGGGAGGCCCAAGATGCGGTTGTGGAAATATAGGATGTCTGGAAGCTGTAGCTTCAGGAACAGCAATAGGAAGAAGAGCTAATGAAGCAGTGAATTCAAAAGTTGAAACTTCATTAAAGAGTTATGATAAAGTAACATCTTATGAAGTTTTCAAAGAGGCGGAAAAGGGAGATGTTGTTTCTAAAAAAATATTAGATGAAGCTCTCACATATTTAGGGATAGGAATCTCCAACATAATTGTAAGTTTTGATCCAGAGAAGATAATTATAGGTGGAGGCGTATCAAAAGGTGGAGATATAGTCTTCAATAAAGTTAAAGAAGTAGTTAATGAAAGATGTTTTAAGGTCATGGCTGAAAGCTGTAAAATTGAGCCGGCAGGGTTGGGAACTGATGCTGGTGTAATAGGTGCAGTTGCTTTAGCTATAATGGAAAGTAAATAATGTTTTAAAAAGGGCTATCTGTTAAGGATAGCTTTTTTTTTTACTTTTTAGGAAATTATAAAATTGCCGGTAATTGATGTATAATATTATAAAAAGATTTTCAGGAGGAGAAATGGAAAGCATAGTATATTTAACAAGGCATGGAGAAACAGCGTGGAATTTAGAAAAAAGATTGCAAGGATGGGGAGATTCTCCATTGACACCTGCAGGAATAAAAAATGCAGAGAATTTAAAAACGAGGATAGAAAAATTACACATTGATATTATATTTTCAAGTACTTCAAAAAGAGCAGTAGTTACAGCAGAAATTCTCAGGGGAGAAAAAAGTATTCCTATTGTCCGTAAAGAAGGTCTGAAAGAGATGGGTTTTGGCAAGTGGGAAGGTTTAAAGTGGGATGAGATTGAAAAGTCTGAAAAGTATTCAAAGCAACTTTATAACTTATATAATCACCCGGAAAAATATGTGCCTTTTGAAGGGGAAACACTAAGTGAATTCAGCAAAAGAACCAGGGATACCATTGATGAAATTTTAAGTGAGGGTAAAGGTAAGAAAATTTTAATTATTACCCATGGAATAACAATGAAGATGATAATGTCCATCTTTAAAGGGATAAGTCCTGAAGAGGCAATTAAGTGGGATGTTGTGGGACAGACATCATTGACTAAAATAGTTTATAAAGAGGGTAAAACTTATATAGAATTTGAAAATGACACATCTCATTATGAAAGTGATTATGTAAGAGCAGGATGGTAAGGATTTAGAAAACTTTCTTTAAAGTGTCAGATGAAAATCCATACATATAAAAAGTATTTTTGCATAAATTAAATAGTGTAAAGATAAATACATATGAATTGGAGTGAAGTGATATGACAAAAGATAGCCAAATAGACAACAAGCTTTCCCGAGAGTTAAAGTCCAATTGGGATAATAAATTAACATCAGAGGAAGGTAAAAATAGAAGCAGAAACAGAACAATAAAAAAACAATCTAATCCTGAAAGAGGGCAATAAATTCTTTTGCTTCATAAAATAAAATAATCTGGAACTTAACAATCTTTAAGCAAATAGGTGAAAAATTTTTCCGGGTGATCAGATTTTGAGGTGAAAGAGTTTTTTAAATAAAATCTGTTCCAGATAGAGCAATTCTGTTTGGATACAGATTTTTTATTTAAAGGAGAATATAAGCAGCAATAGATATAGAAAATGCCAAAATCTAGTGTTATTATAGTTGTAATGATTTAAACATCATTTGTAAGTTATTTATTAATACTTTTGCGGAGGGGTGATTTAAATGAATGCAGAAATAATTGCAGTAGGTACTGAATTGTTGCTGGGGGATATTGTAAATACTAATGCTCAATATTTATCGAAGGAATTGGCTGCTTTAGGGATAAATGTATTCAGGCAGACTGTAGTCGGTGATAATGAAGATAGGATATTGGAGAGTTTTGAAAATGCCTTTAAAAATTGTGATTTGATAATAACAACAGGTGGGTTGGGACCTACACCTGATGACTTAACAAAGGAAGTTGCTGCGAAATATTTTGGTCAGGAATTAGTCCTTCATCAGGAATCCTATAAAGAACTTGAAAATTATTTCAAGAAAAGTAACAGAGAAGTTACGGAGAGCAATAAGAAACAGGCTTACTTTCCCAAGTCTGCCATTGTGTTGAGGAATAATCACGGAACTGCTCCAGGAGCTATATTTGAAGGTAATGAAGGTAAAAAAATCATTATACTTCCAGGACCTCCTAAGGAGATGAAACCAATGTTCAGAGACTATGTAGTTCCTTATTTAAGGAATTTTGATGAAGGAGTACTGGTTTCAAAGACCATCAGGCTCTTTGGAATTGGAGAAAGTTTTATGGCTGAAAGAATAAAAGATATTATAGATTCTCAGACAAATCCAACTATTGCTCCATATGCAAAGGAATTTGATGTTATTTTAAGAATAACTGCCAAGGGCAGAGATCAGGAAGATGGGAAGAATATTATTATCCCAATGGAAAACAAGGTTAAAGAAAGGCTTGGAGAGTTTATTTATGGTGAAGGAGAAACATCTCTTGAAGAAACAGTGGCAAAACTGCTTGTAGAAAAGAATATAACTATTTCCTCCACGGAGAGCTGTACAGGAGGAATGATAGCATCAAAGCTGATAAGTTACGGAGGCATAAGCAAGGTTTTTCTTGAAGGAGCTGTAACATATTCAAATGATTCCAAGATCAGAAGATTAGGAGTAAAAGAAGAAACCTTAAGAAAGTTCGGAGCAGTAAGTGCTGAAACCGCTGTAGAAATGGCAGAAGGGATCGCAAAAACCTCAGGTTCAGATTTTGGAATTTCAAGTACAGGTATTGCGGGTCCAACAGGAGGCAGCTCAGAAAAACCGGTAGGTCTTGTTTATATAGGTGTTTATTATAAAGGAAATGCTTTTGCTCAGAGATTTATTTTCCCTGGTGACAGAAACAAAATCAGAAGCAGAGCAACTATGAATGCATTGAACTTAATTAGAAAGACCATTATGAGCAATTGAAAAATATAAGATGCGATATAGATAAACATATCAGAAGCGGTTTATAATGCATAACGTGCCACCTGGAATGATATATCAAGCCTGGAGGCACGTTAAAAATATATATCTATGATGGGGAGAGGCTAATTGAATAAAGAAATCTTGTTTCAATGATAGTATAGACATTTTTTAATACTTTTATACTGAAAGAAAGTGGGGATTTTATGAGGAAAGTTTTCAGAGCTAATTTATATTTTTTATTGATTTTGGTTTTAAGTATAATTGGTCCGGAATTTATAAATCCAATTTTAATCAAAATGGGAGTAAAAGATATCCGTGTTGTATTAGAGGTAAATCATATTTTGCTTTTTCTTGTCCCTGCAATAATTTATATATTTGTAACGAAATCATCTTTTAAGGAAACACTGCGGCTCAACCCATTAAGTATAAATAATATAGTTCTCATAATTGTTTTAGGTATTGTGATTCAACCTGTTATGATGTTTTTTTCCCTTATAACCAGTTTCTTTTTTGCTAATGATGTATCAAACTTCATTAATGCCATCAGCAGTACACCTTATATTGTAATGCTGCTTTTAATTGCCGTTACTCCGGCAATAACAGAAGAAGTAACTTTAAGAGGAGTAGTCCTTTCAGGATATGATTTTAAAAATAAGTGGGTTGCATCTATAACAACAGGGATGCTTTTTGGAATATTTCATTTAAATGGGCAACAATTTCTCTATGCATCAATTTTAGGTATAGTTTTAGCCCTTTTGGTGAGAATAACAAATAGCATTTTTGCAGCATCTCTGCTTCATTTTATGGTTAATGGGCTTCAGGTTTCTTTTCAAAAGTTTGCTGTGCCAGTTATTGTGAATTCATCAGATGCTGCTGACATAAATACATTAAGCATAAATGAAAAAATAGGGTTGGTGACAGTTTATGGAATGTTGGCAATAATATTTGGATTTTTGACAATCATTATAATAAGGAAAATTCAAAAGAATTGCAGAAACAACGGCATTTATGATTGTTATGACAGCTTGTCGATTGAAATTGAAGGGGAATTGAGGGCACATGTCATAAATGAAAAGGTCATAAATGTACCATTAATAGCTATAATAATAGTTTATCTCTTATATATGTTATTTATAAGATAGCTGAAAATGAAAGCACCCTCTGATTAGGAAAACCATATGATTATCCTAGGGCAGACAGATTAACGATAAAAATCTGCAGCTGAAAAGGGGTCATATGAAAATCAAAAGGGTGCTTAATTTTATAGAAATATTTTAACAAAGAGTTTCTTCAGGATAGTTATCTTTTATGAAGGATATGAGTTTAAACATTTCGTCATCAGTTCCGATGGTTATCCTTAAATAATTATCTATTTTTGGTGCACTGAAGTATCTTACAAATATTCCATCTTTCTTTAAAGCTTCAAAGAGATCCTTAGCTTTTATTCTAGGGTGTGTTGCAAAAATAAAGTTAGCCTTTGATTCAGGGATTATAAACCCAAGGCTTTTTAAGGTTTCAACTGTATTCTCACGAGTCTTGATTATTTTAGACAAGGTATCATTAAAGTACTCTTCATCTTTTATAGAAGCAGTTGCCAATCTTTGAGCAACATAATCAAGAGGATATGAGTTGAAAGAGTTTTTAACTGCGTTGAGGGCAGCTATTGCTTCCTTGCTTCCTAAAGCCACACCTACTCTTAAGCCGGCTAAAGATCTTGATTTTGAATAAGTCTGAATAATAACTAAATTATCATATTTCTCTATAAGAGGAATGGCAGAAACGCCTCCAAAATCAATATATGCCTCATCAATTATTACTACTGAATCAGAGTTTTTCTTTAGAATGTCTTCTATAAAATCCAAGCCCACACAAATGCCTGTAGGTGCATTTGGATTAGGGAAGATTATTCCTCCATTTGGTGAAAAATAATCTTCTTTAATTATTTCCAGGTTATTGTTCAGAGGAACCTGTCTATATTTGATTTTGAACAAGTTTCCATAAACAGGATAAAATGAATATGTTATATCAGGAAATAGGATTTCCTTCTCTGAATTGAAATAAGTCAAAAAACATAATGCTAAAACTTCATCAGAACCATTTCCTACAAAAACCTGATCGTTGTTTAATTTATAATAATCAGCCAGGACAGAAACAAGGTCGCTGGCATTAGGATCAGGATACAGCCTGAATCTGTCAAAATCCAATTCATTCAAGGCTTCCTTAACCTTTGGTGAAGGAGGGTATGGATTTTCATTGGTATTTAACTTTGTTATATTTTTTATTTTAGGCTGTTCCCCAGGTGTATAAGGTTCAATTTCCCGTAAGTTGTTCATCCATAATTTATTCATATAAATCACCCCAAATATTTTTTTGCCAACTTAGAGAAGGCATCAAGAGATTTTTCTATTTTATCATATGAAGTACAGTAAGCTAGTCTGAAATGCCCCGGACATCCAAAAGCAGACCCTGGAACTATCAGAAGGTTGAATTTTTTAGCTTCAGCTGCAAACTGAACATCATCTTCAATTAGTGATTTTGGAAACAGATAGAAAGCTCCTTCTGGTTTGATACAGCTGAAACCTATCTTTGTAAGGTGATTGTACAGAAGGTCTCTGTTTCTTTTATATATATTAACATCTACCTCGGATCCTAAAGTCCGTGCAATTACCCTTTGGAAAAGAGAAGGTGCATTTACAAATCCCAGAACTCTATTACTGACATTCAATCCAGCCATAACATTGTCAAAATCATCCATAGAGGAGTTTGTTAAAAGGTAACCTATTCTCTCTCCAGGAAGGGAGAGGGATTTGCTGTAGGAATATCCTATAATTGAGTTTTTATAATAATTAAGGATGCATGGCACTTCAATATCATCATAAACTAGTTCCCTGTAGGGTTCATCAGAAATAAGGTATATACTTGAGTCAAATTCATTTTGTTTTTGTTCAAGCAAATCACAAAGTTCTTTTATGGCATTTTTTGAATAAACCACGCCTGTAGGATTATTTGGAGAGTTTATAATAACAGCTTTTGTTTTATTCGTTATCATTTTTCCCAATTCATTCAGGTTTGGCTCAAAAGTGGAGGTATTTGCCGGAACCACAAGAAGCTTGCCTTGAAAGTTATCTACATAATTTCTGTATTCCCCAAAAAATGGAGCAAAAACAATAACTTCATCTCCAGGATTAAGGAGAGTCTTTAAAATGATATTAAGGCCTCCGGCTGCTCCGCATGTCATTACTATATTGTCTTTTGACAGATTTAAGTTGTACTTTTGGTTAGTGAAATCTGCAATACTTTCCCGAACGTCTTCATAACCTGAATTGTTCATATAACCGTGAACTAAATTTGGTGATTCTTCTGAAAGTATTTCTATTATGGTTTTTTTTATAACTTCCGGAGGTTCAACATTTGGATTCCCTAAACTGAAATCAAATACATTCTCTTCCCCATGAATTTGTGCTAATCTTTTTCCTTCTTCAAACATGGCCCTTATAGAAGAACTGTTTGAAATCAGGTCTTTAGTTTTTGATGATATCATCTTTCATGCCCCCTTGAAAAATCTTTATAATTGTAACTATTTTATCATATTTTAATCAATAATTAAAATTTCTTTTATTTTACTCGTAATCGTAGTTGTTAATTTCCTAAGCATGTGTACCTTCAGTTATCTACAATCTATAGAATTTATAATTTCCTAAAGGAATAAAAAAATAATGAGGGCAAAAGCCCCCATCTAATTGATTATAACTGACATTCTTTTTTTGATTTTTATTCCAAGCATGCATACAATAAAGCTTAAAACTATATCTTTAATTATAAATGGATAGAATCCTGCTATTAAAGCTTTATTTAAAGAAAGATGTGCAACAAATGCCAATTGGGATACTCCCAGCAAGTAATCCAATGCCAAAGCCGCATAAACCGAAGTTACTATAGCCACAGTATTGTCTTTTTTGGCAGCATATCCTATGACAAGAGTCATCAGCAGATATCCAATAAGGTATCCTCCGGTAGGACCTAAGATAACATTAAAACCTCCCCGAAAGTTTGCAAAAACAGGTACTCCTGCGGAACCCAGCAAGATGAAAATTAAGACAGATAAAAATGATTGCTTTGGTTTTAGAATTAATGATAGTAACATAACTCCAGTAACTGATAGTGTTAAAGGTACTGCAGAAAATGGAACAGGAATAGAAATTTGAGATAAAACTGCCATAAGTGCAGCCCCCATACCAATAAATGAAATGTCTCTTACTGATAATTTATTATTCATAGTGTACTCCTTTTTACCTTGATTTTATATAATTTATACATAGTATAAGAGGAATATGCAATATTGTCAACTATGCATTTATGGATTTGGTTTACAATATTGATGCAGCAAATTTATAAGCTGTACTTTAGGCTAGTTAAATGGAGTAAATATGGAAAATAAAAAAACTTGTATTAGATAATTTTATCCCTTAAAATAATTTTAGCAATTTGTTTTAAGGAGAGGAACTAATGAGTATTTTAACAGTTAAAAATATGAGCCATGGCTTTGGAGACAGAGCAATTTTTGAAGATGTGAGTTTCAGATTACTAAAGGGGGAACATGTAGGCCTTATAGGAGCCAACGGTGAAGGAAAATCAACCTTTATGAACATAATCACTGGTAAGTTAATGCCTGATGAGGGGAAAATAGAGTGGAGCAATAAGGTAAGAGTAGGATATATGGATCAGCATGCTCAGCTCGAAAAAGGTAAAAGCATAAGGGAAGTTTTAAGAGAGGCTTTTAAATACCTGTTTGACTTAGAAAGTGAAATGCTTCAAATAACTGATAAAATGGCAGACGCATCTCCTGAAGAACTTGAAAAATTATTGGAAGACATGGGAACTATTCAAGATTTGCTTGATAATAACGGATTTTATGTTATCGATGCAAAGGTAGAAGAAGTGGCAGGAGGTCTTGGATTAAGAGATATAGGATTAGATAAGGATGTTACTGATTTGTCAGGCGGTCAAAGAACAAAAGTTTTGTTGGCAAAACTTCTGCTGGAGAATCCTGATATCCTATTATTGGACGAGCCTACAAACTATTTAGATGAAGCGCATATAGAGTGGCTTAAAAGATTCTTACAGAATTATGAGAATGCATTTATATTAATCTCCCATGACATACCTTTCTTGAATTCAGTAATAAACCTGATATATCATGTTGAAAATAAGATGCTTACAAGATATGTAGGAGATTATGACAACTTCATGAGAATCTATGAAGCTAACAAAAAACAACTGGAAGCTGCGTACGAAAGACAACAGGCAGAAATAGCCAAGTTGGAAGATTTTGTGGCAAGGAATAAGGCAAGGGTAGCAACTACAGGAATGGCTAAGGCCAGACAAAAGAAACTGGACAAGATGGAAAAGATAGAATTAACTTCAGAGAAACCAAAACCAGAGTTTAACTTCAAACAAGCAAGAACTTCAGGAAAGCTTGTATTTGAAACAAGAGATCTCGTTATAGGATATAGTGAGCCCCTGACAAGAAAGCTGAATCTTAAGATGGAGAGAGGGCAGAAGATAGCCTTAGTAGGGTCAAATGGGCTTGGGAAAACAACCTTATTGAAAAGTCTTCTTGGGATAATACCGCCATTAAAGGGGGAAGTTGAACTTGGGGATTATCAGGAAATAGGATATTTTGAACAAGAAATAAAAGGTGCTAATTATAATACATGTATAGAAGAGGTATGGAAGGACTTCCCTCACTTTACCCAGTATGAAGTAAGATCGGCTTTGGCAAAGTGCGGATTAACAACAAAGCACATAGAAAGCAAGGTTGTGGTTCTAAGTGGAGGAGAACAGGCTAAGGTAAGATTATGTAAGCTTATCAATAAGGAAACAAATATACTTATTCTGGATGAGCCTACTAACCACCTGGATGTAGATGCTAAGGAAGAATTAAAAAAAGCATTGAGAGAATATAAGGGAAGTATATTATTGGTATGCCACGAACCTGAGTTCTATAGGGATGTAGTTACTGATATATGGAACTGTGAGGATTGGACAACAAAAATTTGCTAACAATTCCATATGTTTCATATAAGTATAGGATAATATAAATAGTAACATTTAGACAGCAGTAATATTAACAAGTATTAGTGCTGTTTTTTTATTTGCTTCAAAAATTTTTGTTTGGAATATAGTTGGGATATAATATAAGTAAACATTTGTAAAATATAATGAAGCAACAAAAAATATAATTCATAAGCATAAAGTGAATTTAGTAATAAATTTGATTCATTTTATGCTTTTTCTGTTTCATATTAAATATAGGATTTGAAAATTTAATCTTAAATAAGAGTTAGCGTAATCTTTATAAGAAAAGTTGAGAAATTATGTGGAAAAAGATTATGTGTAAGCTCTTAGTAAAAGTTTACAAATGATGAAAAACATCGTAAAATAGTTCATTATGGGGAAATGATTACATAGGGATAAACGATGGGGGATTACAAAATGAAATATACTTTAAAAAAGACTGTCGAAAAGCTATTTTTATATAGTAAAAATAATATAATTATTGAAGTTAATGATGAATTTTTAAACCTTACTGGTCATTTTAGAAATGAATTAATAGGAAAATCACTTGAAGAAATAAGCTATATGCTTAGAATTGATTCTCAAATTTATCTTGAAAATATTGAAAATGAACATAGCTGCTATATATTTACTAAGGAATATGAGGCAAGAGAAGTTTTTATAACTTATAAACTATTAAGAGAAGAAAATGAAAAAATTTATTTTTTTAAAGAGAAAATAAACTCACATATTGAAGATAAATTTCAAGTTATCAACAAACTTTTATTAGATAATCAAGTTGGTATAGGAATTTATGCTTTACCTAACTTAATATTGCTTAAAGGAAATCAATACTATTTGGATTTAATATGTAGTTCCTACAACAAAAAAGAAACTACTATTGGAAAAAAAATAAGTGACTTTGTACATTCATTTAAAGATAGTAAATGCGAAAATATATTTATGAATGTTATTAATACAGGCCAATCCTTTTATGGAAAAGAAATAAAAGGATTCGCACAAAATTTGGAGGAGTTTTATGTAAATAGTAACTTAATACCTATTGTAGAAAACGGAAAAATAAAATATATTGTTTCAATGGTTGAAGATGTAACAGAAAAAGTATTATTAAGAAAAAATAATGAGGAACAAGCTAAAGTTATTAATCAACAAAAAGAAGAATTTGAAATAATTATTAAAAATATGTCTGACGGGTTAAGTATAATAGATAAAGATTATAACTATTCTTTTTTGAATAGTAGTGCAAAAGAATTTGTATATAATTCTGATTTATTGAAAAAAGCGGGAGATTCATTGGTTCATACAAAGTATTATGATTCTGACGGTAAATTATTAAAATATGAAGAATTACCTGTAGTAAGACTTTTAAATGGTGAAAAATTAAAGGGATTTGAATTTACAAGCCATAGACCAGATGGACTATACCATTATAACGTAAGTGGAAGTCCTATCTATGATGAAAATGGTAATGTAGAAAAGGTTATTCATTGTTGTCGTGATGTTACAGAGCGAGTAAATAAGGATGAAGTGATTAAAAAACAAAAAGAAGAGCTGGAAGCTATTATAGAAAATATGTCCGATGGTTTGTTTATTATAGATAAAGAAGGTACCTATATCGCAGCTAATAAATTAGCCAGAGATATTTTTTTAATTTCATCTGAAAATCATGCTATAAAAAATGTAGATGAGCAAATTAAAGCTTTTGATGCAAAAGGAAACTTAATTTGTCGTGAAAATTTTCCACCAAGTAAAATAATGAGAGGAGAAAAAGTTTTTGCACAGAGGTTCACTATTAAGCAAAAGGATAAAGTAATTTACATTGAAGTAAATGCTACGCCTATATATGATAAGGAAGGTAATTTTGCTGCAGGTGTAGTATGCGTCCGTGATATTACAGAACAAGTAAGAAAAGATGAATTGATAAAAATGCAGAAGGATGAATTGATAAGAATTCAAAATGTTCAACTGGAAACTATAATAGAAAACATATATGATAATTTGGTGGTTTTTAACAAGGATGGCGATATCATAAGATATAGCAAAACAATAGAAAATTACTTTAAAAATCATTCAGAAATTATAAATGTTAATGATTATTTTAGAAATATGGAAGTGTCAGATTTGGACGGAACCTCATTTTCAGAAGAAATTTCAATTTCACTTGGTAAAAGAATAGTAAATGGTGAAAGAATATTAAGATATAAATTTGCTGCAAAGATTAATGATAATGTCTTCTATTTTGAGTTAAACGCTAATCCAATATTCGACTGTAAAGGCAATTTTGTTGCAGGGGTAATAATGAGTAGAGATATTACCGAAGAAGTAAAATATAGAAATAAGATAGAAAAAAACCTTAAAATTCAGGATGAAGTATTTGCAAATATATCTCATGAACTTAAAACTCCTTTAAATGTGATTTACAGTACTAATCAATTAATAGAGTTATATTTAAAAAATAGCTCCTTTGAAGAAAATAAGGAGAAGATTTCTAAAAGCTTAAAAGTGATTAAACAAAATTGTTATAGATTCTCAAAACTTATAAATAACATAGTAGACTTATCAAAAATAGATTCAGGATTTTTTAAATTAAATCTTGTTAATGAAAATATAGTTTCTGTTATTGAAGATATTGTGGAATCAGTAGCAGAATATATTAAAGGAAAAGGTATAGATATTTTCTTTGATACAAATACAGAAGAAAAAATTATTGCTTGTGACTCAGAAAAGATTGAGAGAATTATTTTAAATCTTATTTCAAATGCAATTAAGTTTACAAATTCAGGAGGCATTATATCTGTAGACTTAATTGATAGGGTGGGAACTATTGAGATAGTTATAAAAGATACTGGTATAGGAATTGATAAAAAACACTTAGATAGTATCTTTAAAAGATTTTATCAAGCAGACAAATCTCTCACACGTAATGCTGAAGGAAGTGGAATCGGATTATCTTTAGTAAAATCTTTATTGGAGCTTCACGATGGAAAAATAAGTATAGAAAGTATAGTTGGTGAAGGCAGTGTATTTAAGATTGAACTTCCTACAAGGACTATAGAAGACGCTGAAGAAGTAGCTATTGATAGAATCATGTCTAAGGATAATAAGGTTGAAAGGATTAACATAGAGTTTTCTGATATCTATTCAATATAAATTAATTCACAATCTTCTTATAAGATTCACTCAAGCAAGTTATAAGTTGATAGACAAGGAAAGATTTAATTAAGCACATCTTATGTAGTCTTTATTGGACAACAAAAATTTGCTAACAATTCCATGTTTTGAACATGAGTATAGGATATTATCAATAGCAACATTTAGACAGCATTAATGTTAACAAGTATTAATGCTGTTTTTTGCTTATTTCAATAAATTTGAGTTTGGAATATAATTTAATAAAAAGAGATAATACTGGTACACGCTTAACCATACGTACGTAGAAAAGTAAAGCCGCCAAAATGGCGGCAGAGAAAACTATGTATTCTGTTTTTTGCATTCAACCGGAAGTCTTTCAGACCATGGAAGAAGATCTTCCAGAAAGTCAAGATTACTGTCTTCCATATGCTTCGGAATTTCAG
>JBEHWK010000060.1:0-20597 GCA_040217795.1 Clostridiaceae bacterium | reverse complement strand
TTAGAGAATCTTGGATTTGAAGTAAATTTAATACCTCAGACTTAAACATTTTGTTTAAAATGGCAAAAGCCTACCAATACAGGCAGGCTTATTTAGTATACTCTTTTTTGGGCTATTCTAAATTGTTTTCAGGACAGCACCCATCCTGTTTTATTGTGTACTTGGCAAAGGGTATAATTTGTCTTTTTAAAGTATACTTAATAAGGTACATTATCTCCTCTATGATGGAAAAACGGTCTTTCATGGAAGAAGAATGGTCCATGATGGAAGAAAAATGGTCTTATATGAAAAAATGGTCTTTCATGAAAGAAAAATTGGCGGCGAGGATCGGGATCATCAGGATCATCAAAAGACATCATTTCTTGCTCATACATCATTTCTTTTTTATACATCATTTCTGGTCCATACATCATTTGCTGCTCGGGCATCATTTTTTCCTCAGGCATCATTTTTTGTCCATACATCATTTCTTGTTCGTGCATCATAGGACAGCTGTATGCCATAGGGCAGCTGTACATCATAGGGCAATACATTTCATCGTAATAATGTCCATGATGATGATGATGGGAACTCTTACGAGTATCTTCTGGATTTAGGTTAAGGTCTTGATTTTCGTTTCTATACATTAATAAGTCTCCATAAAAATTTTACACACAATATAATAATATGAAGGAGGCAAATAAAGGCTACAACCTTTTCGAATAAGCACTTACATTAAGGATACAGAATATCGGATTATAATTATATTACAATGGTTATAGAAAAATAAAACAATATATAAATATAAAAATATATGGTGATTTAAAAAGATAGTAATAATAAAAAATATAAAATATTTTAATAAAATATAGTTATAATTGCAGCCTCCTTTACCAATAATAGTGATAGGAGGTTTTAATTATGAAATCAAAAGAAGTTTTAGAATTCTTGCAAATATCCAGACCTACATTAACAAAGTATGTAAAAGTAGGGTTGGTTAAAACCGTAACATTGCCAAATGGGAGATATGATTATAGTAAGGAATCAGTTTATAAAATATTCAACAAAGGAGTAGAAAGAAAAACCTGTCTATATGCCAGGGTATCTACCCCTAAACAAAAAGCAGATTTGGAGAATCAAGTATCCATGTTAAAACAGTTCAGTTATTCTAATGGATATTGCATATCTAAAGTATTTACTGACATAGCAAGCGGAATCAGCTTCGATAAAAGAAAGGATTTCTTTAATATGCTGGAAGATGTGTTAAGTGGAAAAGTGGAAAGAATAATTGTAACTTATAAAGATAGATTATCAAGAGTTGGTTTTGAGCTATTCTATCACTTATTTAAAAAATATGATTGTGAAATAATTGTAATGAGCGAAGTAGGGTCGCAAAAATTAGACAGTGAAGAAATATTTGGAGAAATAGTGAGTTTACTGCACTGTTATTCAATGAAACTTTACAGTAAAAGAAAAGGTCAAAAAATAAGGAAGATACTGGAGGAAAGGGAGGTGTGTGAAGATGATGGTTAATAGAACAGAAAAACACATTATAAAACCAAAGAATCAGTATTATAAAATATTGGATGAATTTTGTTTTAAGTCTAAGAATCTATATAACTTTGCCAATTATCAAATAAGGCAATGCTTTTGTAAAGATAGTAAGTATATAGCTTATAATAAAATTGATAAGATGCTGAAACAAAAGGACATGGAATTTGATTACAGACAAATGCCCACTGCTCAATCTGCTCAGCAATGTTTAAGATTGCTGGATAAAAACTGGAAGTCATTCTTTAAAGCAGTAAACGACTGGTCTAAACATAAGGAGAAATACTCAGGCAGACCTAAATTGCCAAGATATCTTCCTAAGACCGGAAGAAATATATTGATATTAACAAATTATAACTGCAAGCTGAAGGAGGGTTATATTCAATTCCCTAAAGTTTTTGAGGGTTTTATGCTAAAGACAGCCATAAAGAGTAATTTGCAACAGGTTAGAATATTACCCAGAAACAAGTATATTGTAATTGAAGTGGTTCACCAGACCGTGATACAAGATTTGAAAAAGGATAATGGTAAATACGTTTCAATAGACATAGGATTAGATAACCTGGCAGCAATAACAAACAATTGCAATGTTCAGCCGGTTATAATATCCGGAAAAAAGCTGAAGTCAGTAAATAAATATTATAATAAGCAGATGAGTCATTATAGAGAAATAGCCAAGAGAATGAATGACTTGGATTATACTAATAAAATGAACAAACTTACAATTAAAAGAAACAATATGATTACTGATTTAATTCACAAGGCAAGTAAAAGTGTAATAGAATATGCTTTAAACTGTGATGCAAATACAATTGTCATTGGAAACAACAAAGACTGGAAAAGAGAAAGTTGTATGAGTAAAAAAGTCAATCAGTCATTTTTAGGGATACCGCATCAGGACATTATCAGCAAGATAATCTACAAGGCTGAAAATGTTGGGATAAATGTAATAATAACTGAAGAATCTTATACCAGCGGAACAAGTTTTCTTGATGGAGAAGCCCCCTGTAAAAGCAATTATAAGAAGTCAAGAAGAATATTCAGAGGGCTGTTTAAAAGCAATATAGGAAGATTGATCAATAGTGATGTTAACGGGAGTTTACAGATAATGAAAAAAGTATTCCCAAATGCCTTTGATGGATATGAGATAGAGGATTTAGGGTTAAATCCAATTAGAGTAGATATTTAATAGAAATATTAAATATTGACTAATAAACATACTTTTATTAAAGATTATAATATGTTTTAATGTTTTTAATAAAAATATATACCTGAAGATGCATCATGAAGAATCAGAGTCAAAAAATAATATCGATCTGAATCTTATATGTGATAATTTTCATAAGGTTATTGAAGATTATAAAAAGAAAGACTTATCTAGCATCTGCGAAAAGATTTATAATGCGGAGGGTATTTTTGTTTTTGGAACAGGAAATGCTCAGAAGTCGGAAGCCAACGAGTTAAAACGTATATTTCTTACTATCGGAAAGTGTTTCTATGATCTCTTTGATGTTGGGGAAGTGGAATTGCTTGAGGATACACTTACTGATAAAGACTTAATGTTTATTATATCTTTGTCAGGGGAAACGGAAAGTGCCTTGAAAATAGCAAAAAAGATGAGAGTCATGGGTATGCCTGTCATTTCCTTAACTCGTCTGAAAGATAATTCCCTGGCAAAACTTTGTGGTGAAAATCTGTACGTGGGAACTGCCTTTGCAAAAGGAATAGACAATTTGAATTATGAAACCACAACACTATATTTTATTTTTATTGAAATTCTGTTTCTGAAATATCAATTATATCTTAGCCAAGTATGAAGTAAAATTCATACTTTTTTTATTGTCTAGGAAAGTGTATTTTTTCTAGACAATAAAAAATGCAAGGGGTGCAGGGGAAGTTGTGTTCCCCAACCTTAAGGAGGGTGCTCAGACACGCGGTGTCGTCGAAGGGTTAAAGACCTAAATGGTCTTTAACGGGCTTAGCCCAGGCCGGAACGGACATAGGGTTCCCTAGCGAAAGTGGCGTGAGCCACTCTTTTTGTATGCACATATTTTCACTTTGTGAAAATATGAACTAAAGATACACATAGTTTCTAAATGGAGTTTTTGTATTGTAACCGTTTCTTTCGGGTGCTACTATATGCTTGTCAGATATGTTGAGGCAAAATAGAAAATTAAATCTTTTGAAAATTATAAAGAGGGCAAGGAGGATTAATGGATAAAAAAGTTATATTTTTTGATATTGACGGAACACTGAGCGATTCCATGATGGGGGTACCGGAATCAGCTTATGAATCAATCAGGGTTTTAAAAGAAAACAGACATATGGTTTTTATCAGCACAGGAAGAACAAGGGACATGATTCAGGATGATGTTATCACCATGGGATTTGATGGCATAATAGCCGGAGGAGGATCTCATATTGAATTCAGGGATAAAATCTTATTGGAAAGCTATATACCGGCATCCACATTAAAAAAAGTTATCCAGGCTTTAGAAGAAAATGAAATCAGCTACAGCCTTGAATCAAGAGACAAAGTATATATGACAAAAAGCATGGCAGATTATCTCACTGAGAATGTAAAAATTTTAAGGGGAAAATTAAATTCTGAAATGCAAAAAATGATGGACGAGAGAGAAAAAATCCAGTATGCGGATACCATGAGGGAATTCGATATCAATACTGATCAAATCAGTAAAATTTGTTTTATTTGTTACGATATCCAGCAGGTTCAGCTTATAAGAAAATCAGTGGGAAATGAATTTCAGATTATTTCACATGAATCACCCTGCGCTAATCTCTTCAATGGGGAAATAGTCATGAAGGGGTTTAATAAAGGAAGTGCGGTCAAAAAAATATGTGAATATCTAAATATATCAAAGAAGAATACAGTTGCCTTTGGTGACAGCATGAATGATATAGACTTGCTGGAGGTTGTTGGACATGGTGTTGCAATGGGAAATGCCATAGATGCACTAAAAGAAAAAGCGAAATCAATTTGTGAATCAGCTGCTGAAGATGGTATTTACAAAGAATTAAAACGAATGCAATTGATATAAGAGTAACCATGAATGCAGAAGGAGAGAAACTTAAAATGAAGAAAAAGTGGTGGCAAAAAGAAGTTATATATCAGATATATCCGAAAAGTTTTTATGATTCCAATGGAAGAACTGGATGAATTGATTGAAAAAGCTGAAGAAAAAGATATTAAAATCATTATGGATTTAGTTATAAATCATACATCAGACGAACATCCATGGTTTCAGGAGGCTATTAACAATGGGTCAGGTACGCCTCCGGATTTTAGGAGGGGTACCTGACCCTTATTATACATTATTATATTTGAAATGTTTTTAACGTGAAATTGGAAATATAATTAATTTTTGTATCTGAGGATACTGAATATAAGAAGGGTCGATCTTATAATTAAGACATAAATTTATTAAAAAAATGGAGGAAAAAGTTTATGAAAATTTTAAGAGAAATGACCATTGGTGAAGTTGTTAGAAATTATCCTGAGAGTGTAGAAGTTCTTTTTAGTTTTGGTATGGGCTGCGTAGGATGTCCATCAGCACAAGCTGAAACAATAGAAGAAGCATGTGAAGTTCATGGTATGGATGTTGAAGAACTTATTAAGGCATTGAATGAAGCAGTAAAATAAGGAGGTAATTTTATATGAGTGCATTTTTAGGAAAAATCCATTATTGGTTATACGATAAAATTAAATTACATGAAAAGTTAATAGAAAATGTAATAGAGCTAGCTGAAAGAAAAGGTTATAACAGCGAAGTTCTGTTAAGTGAAAGTTATTCGAAATATGGATTTCCTGTAACAGGTTTACTGGAAAATGAAATAGATCATAGCAATATTCATGGCTGGCTTCAGCAAAAAATAAAAAGCGTAGAAAGCAGATTGGCATATGTTGCAACCGAGTTATTAAATAGTGATGTTGTTAAAAAAGAAGAAATTGCGGATGCTTTTTATGAAAGCGGAGTAAGCATAATGAAGGGGCTGGATATAAATGAAGGCAAGCCGCAAGATTTCTTTAAGTTGATTTTTGATTATATGATTGAAGGAATGCCATGTGATAGGGTCAATGAAATAACTGAAAATAGTGAAAATATCATTACATGGGAAACTACAAGAGATCTCCATAAAGATTATTGGGATGAGGCCTTAGGGGATATTAATAATTATTATTATTTCAGAGATTCATGGATTAATGGATTCCTAAGTGCTGGTGGTACAGGATATAAATATACCAGAACAGAAAATGGAATAAATACAATAAGGAAGGTGTAATTTTATGGATGGAATTGCATTAATGGTTGAGGAACATAAGAATATAAAAAGAATGTTAGAGGTTATAAGAAAAGCCTGTTTAAGTATTATGAATGTAAAAGAAATTGACTATACGGATTTTGAAATGATGGTTGACTTTGTAAGAAATTATGCAGATAAGCATCATCATGGAAAGGAAGAAAAATTTTTGTTTAATAGAATGGTGGATGAAATTGGAGGTGCAGCTGAGAAATTAGTTAAGTTTGGAATGCTTGTGGAGCATGACTATGGAAGACTATATATTAAGGAGCTTCAGGAAGCACTTACTAAGGTTAAGGCTGGTGATAATGAGGCGAAACTTGATGTAATAGCTAATGCTGTATCTTATACACATTTATTGAACAGGCATATAGATAAAGAAGACAATGTTGTGTATTCTTTTGCCAAGAGAGCACTTAGTAAAGAAGTATTAAATAAAGTCAACATGGAGTGCAGTGAATTCGAAGAGGAAATGAATAGAGCTGGTGTTCAGAATAAGTATATTCAAATGTTAGAACTGCTTGAACAAAAATATAAGTAATTCATGTGAAGGGTTGTGATGAAATGGCTTTTTATGATGATATTTCAAAGTATTATGATAGTATTTTCCCAGTTTCAAAGGATACTGTAGAGTTTATAAAGGAGAGTATAGGTAATCCGCCTAAATCTGTTCTTGATGTTGCTTGTGGTACAGGCGGATATTCAATTGAACTGGATAAGCATGGCTATAATTTAATAGCAGTTGATTTAGACAATAAAATGATTGAGCATTTAAGTGCAAAAACAAATAATACAGAAAGTAAAGTAAAGTTTTTGCAGGCAGATATGCTGCATTTATATGAAAAATTTCATACAGAAGTATTTGAAGCAGTATATTGTATTGGCAATTCATTGGTTCATCTTTATAATCTTAGTCAAATTAAAGATTTTTTTATAGATGTTCGAAAATTATTGGTAAAGGATGGTATATTTATTTTTCAGATAATTAATTATGATAGAGTTTTTTCAAAAGACATTAAATCTCTGCCTGCAATAGTAAATGAATCTGTTCCTTTAAAATTTGACAGATTTTACAGCTATGAAAAAGCAACACATAAAATTATATTTAAAACAATTCTATCTGTTGAAAATAAAACAATTGAAAATGAAATATATCTTACTCCATTAATGTATCATGAGGCCATTACATTGCTGAAAGATGCCGGGTTTAGTGAAATTAAAACTTATGGAGATTTTAAGAGAAATAATTTTGATAAAGAAAATTCTTATTCCCTGATTATAGAGGCAAAATAAAAAGTGGTGTTTAATTAACCACTTTTTTTAATGCTTCAATATCCTTTATTCTAAAGGTAGACAAGTGAAAATCAATTATACCCTCATCCCTCATTTCACCCATTTCCCTTGACATTGATGGTCTGGACACATTAAGGAAATCAGCAAGTTCATTGCGCTTTAATGGCAAAACTATTGTGCTGCTTTTGCTGTTCTTATACTGTTCTAAAAGGTATGCCGCAATTTTGCCTCGTATACTTTTTATTGAAAGGTATTCAACCTTCTTGTTCAACATTAATGCTTTGTCCGATATTACTCTTATAAAGTTCTGAAGCATTGCATTGTGCCATGGACACATTTTTCCACACCTGGATATAAGGTCTGAGTTTGTAAGAAATAAAACCTTGCATGAGCTTTGAACCATTACTGACACTGGCCAGACTTTACGGCTTGAAAATACCATCATTTCTCCAAACATATCTCCTTTTCTTACCACAGACATTATAACCCTGCTTCCCTCCGCATTTTCTTTGAGAATAGTTGCTTCACCATCAAGTATCATCCCAAAGCTGTAAATTTCTTCACCTGAATTCACTACAAATTCATTTTTGCAGTAACTTTGTATTTTGGGAGTGAAACATTTCAGCATGCAGATAATTTCATCCTCCTTTATACCATAGAATAAAGGAGATTTTTTAATTATATCAATATATGCTTCTATCATTTAAATACCATCCTTTTTGTATCTCCAGATACCGAATTATTAGAATAAAAATAATATAATATGAACATGAAAATAACAATCAACTAATAATTAAATGATAATTTAGGAGGTACATTAATGTCAAATATGTTTTGTTTTCAATGTCAGGAAGCTGCAGGAGGAAAGGGTTGTACTTTAAAAGGTGTATGCGGAAAAACTGCAGATGTGGCAAAAACTCAGGACCTGCTGGTTTACGTAACCAAGGGCTTGGCAATAATAAGCAATGAGGGAACAAAAGTAGGAGTAGTTGACGGTAATGTTGATAAATATATAACTGAAAATTTATTCTCTACAATTACTAATGCAAACTTCCATAGAGAAATGCTTTTAGACAGAGTAAAAGAAACTTTAAAATTAAGAGAAGAATTAAAGGCTAAGGTTTTAAAAGCTGGTGGACAGGTAGGAGAAACAAAAGTCAACAGCGGATTCCTTAAGAAATTATTTGGAATGCCATCAATTGAAGCAGTTATTCCTGAAGCTGCACTCTGGTCAGCTGATAACATGGATGAGCTTGATGCCAAGGCTGAGACAGTCGGAGTGCTTGCCACTGAAAATGAGGATGTAAGAAGCTTAAGAGAACTTATAATCTACGGCTTAAAAGGATTGTCAGCATATATGAAGCATGCTATGAACCTGGGATTCAATGATGAAGATGTTCATGGATTTATGGCTAAGGCTTTAGCTGCCACACTGGATGATTCCCTGTCTGCGGATGACTTAACCGCACTGGCACTGGAAACAGGGAAATATGGGGTTACTGGAATGGCTTTACTTGATAAAGCTAATACTGAAACTTATGGAAATCCTGAAATTACAAAGGTTAACATTGGGGTAAGAAACAATCCTGGAATATTAATATCCGGTCACGATTTAAAAGATCTTCAGATGTTATTAGAGCAGACAGAAGGAACTGGAGTAGATGTTTATACTCATAGTGAAATGCTTGCAGGACAGTATTACCCAGCCTTCAAGAAGTATCTTCACTTTGCGGGAAACTATGGAAATGCATGGTGGAAACAAGGAGAAGAGTTTGAAAAGTTCAATGGAGTAATTCTAATGACTACAAACTGTGTAGTTCCTCCAAAAGATTCATACAAGAGTAGGTTATTTACAACAGGTGCAACAGGCGTACCAGGTTGTAAGCACATTGCAGCAGATGAAAATGGAAATAAGGATTTTTCGGAATTAATTGTCATGGCTAAAAAGTGCCAGGCTCCAACTGAAATAGAAAAGGGAGAAATTGTGGGAGGATTTGCTCACAATCAAGTATTGGCCCTTGCTGATAAGGTTGTAGATGCCGTAAAGAGTGGCGCAATAAAGAGATTCTTTGTAATGGCTGGCTGCGACGGCAGAGCAAAATCAAGGAGCTACTATACTGAATTTGCAGAAAAACTGCCAAAAGATACAGTTATATTAACTGCAGGATGTGCAAAATACAAATATAACAAATTAAGTCTTGGGGATATCGGTGGAATTCCAAGAGTACTTGATGCAGGACAGTGTAATGATTCCTACTCATTAGTTGTTATTGCATTAAAGCTTCAGGAAGTATTCGGATTGGATGATGTAAATGAACTTCCAATATCCTATAATATAGCATGGTATGAGCAAAAAGCTGTAATAGTATTATTATCATTATTATACCTTGGAGTTAAGAACATTCACTTAGGACCAACTCTTCCGGCCTTCCTTTCACCTAATGTAGCTAAAGTGTTAATAGATAATTTCGGAATAGCAGGCATTGGAACTGTTGATCAAGATTTAAAATTGTTTTTAGGATAATATAACACAAAAACCATTGACTGATTGTTAAAAGTCAATGGTTTTTGTGTTGTTTAGCTATAAGTTAGTTCTACATTACTTGAGAATATCATGTGAGTATTAATAATTAATTTATATAACTTAAATCAAAGCATCTACGCCATTAACTGTAGTTTGTTCATTCTCATTAATAGGAATAACTATGCATTTTTGACCATCAATTATTTGAGATTTTATTTGAGGTATTTTTTCAGGTTTTACTTGAAGTATAACATCATAGTCAGGAGTAACCTTATTATCTTCTGAATTTGTATCCTGAACTTTCTCTGAATCAGTTTCTGAAGCTTCTTCTAAAACCACATTATCATCATTAACTTCTGCAGTCTCTTGTTTAACTTGCTCAAGTCTGGTTTGAAGTATTTCTACTTGTTTCTGAAGGTGTTCTTCCTTTTTTCTTTGTTCATTTGCCTTAAGTACCTTTGCGTCAATTAAATTTTCAGCTAAAGGAAGATCATCGCCAAAATTATCTGCATAGGACTTTTCAATCTTGGTAGTAATTTCTTCGGGAACTCCACTTTCTATTAAAAGGTTTTGTATATCCTTCTTTGTTAAGGTAATAGGTTCACAATCTGTATCCTCATATATAGAATTGTATTCATCTATCATAGTATTCAGGTTTTCCTGTACTTCCATAAAAATTTTATCAGCTTTTTCTTCATCAGCACTAAAGGAATCTTTAATAATTGATTGGAATGTTTCTTTTTGTATAGCGGCAGTTTGCCTTGAATAACAGCCTAAAGCATTTTCCATTAATTCAGGATGTGTATCCTTTGCATTTTTTGTGTAATACATAATAGAGTTAACATCTGAACTACGATCTATAAAAGCAGGAAATACAAATCCATTAGTCGGGGCATCAACTACCCAATCTCTGATACGTGCTTTTATTTTGTTTTCTTCTTCAAAGTGTCTAAGGCCAGGAGCTGAAAGTGAAACAGGACATATTGCACATAACACATATTCATATACTTCTTCAGATTCATCTATCTTTGCATTATCTTTGGTTTTAGTAATAACATCATAAGCATCATGAAAAACGAGTATTAAAAAATTACCAGTATAATCATAATTATCTATAATCAATTCATAAAAATCATCAAGAAGAGCATCATCCTTTAATTGACTCTTTTTAAGCTGCATAAGAGAAATTTGCCTTTCATTTATAAGATCTTCGTTAGTTGGAAAGTTAAGTTCTAAAATATTATTCCCAATAGTTCCAGACAGTACTTTTTTGGCAATTTCCAAGTATTTAAAGTATTCATCCTCATCAAGATTCAGAAAGGTTTCTCTAAATTTTAAAATAATATGTTTTTCTCCATTAACATAGCAGCCACACATTTTAGTGAAGGTGCAATGATCTTTCTTTAAACGTCTTTTTAACTCAAGTATATCTTTTTTTCTCATATATAAACCCCTCAATCCAGTATTTTATATTTGTAGGTATTAATTAATATATTATCATTATTAAGTATAGTATTTTTTTTATATTAATTAAAGATTTTATTAGGTGAACTTAAAGCAGATGATATGCAAATAATAAGCATACCTACATATACTGATGTCAGAATCAAAATAAAGAGAGGATATAATATGTGGTCTGACAAAGATTTATTTAATCAACACGGAATAGATTTTTCATCAATAAAGTATATATATTCTGAAGCAAAAAGGGATATGCAGCTTGAAAAAGCTTTAGTGAAAGCATTTGATTTATCACAAGATGAGGATAATGTAAGATATTATTATAATAAAGTCGATTTAAATGATGATGGAAATCCTGAAGTGTTCGTTTATCTTGTAGGTTCACCTGTTTGTGGTACTGGTGGATGCAGTGCTGTTATTTTTAAACAGGAAAATGGAAAATACAAATTATTATCAAGATTTTCCCTTGTAAGAAATCCTGTGATTATAAGTAATAAAAAAACAAATGGATACAAGGATATAATTATGTATGTATCTGGAGGAGGTATAGAAAGTTTCTTTGCTCAGATTAAATTTGACGGTACGACATATCCAGGTAATCCATCGATACAATCTAAAGTAGAACCTGGTACAAAAGTAGAAGGAATGGCTATTGTTGCTGATAATATTGCTAAAAATCCAGGTATGGAACTTAAGGATTTCAGGTTGGTTAAATTAACAAATCAGTCAATAATAGATGTTGAAGTTGGTAATATACTTGGACAATATACCCGCGATAAAGTGATTTTAGTAGGGCATTATTTATATAAAGATAGTTCCTATGTGGAAAATGTAGATATAGTAATAAATCCAGAGGAAAGTGGGACACCTATAGTCACCAAAATCCCATATACAGGCTATAACTTAGAACTATTTATAGGTGATTTTAACGGAGATGAAAGAGACGAAATTATGGTAAGAGGGGCATATGGAGGGTCAGGCGGTTATGCAATAGCTGCTATCTATGAATATAAGGATGAGCATCTTGTGGAAATATTTAATCCAGATATGTTTTCTGAAAAATATAAATTTACAGCAAAGTACTTAGACGGTTATAAAGCGTTAGTTCAGTCAGTTACTTTAAAGGAAAAATATATTTTTGATATTTCTAAAACACCTGAGATTTATTTAAATATGATATATGATGAAAATGGTAAAGTTACAGGTGTTGAAGAACCTGTTATTTCAGCAATTAATGGAGCATATCCAATTAAAATTGTATTTAAAAAGAATTACTTCTTATTCATAAGGCAGAAGGTAGTTGGTGTTTCTAATGCAGATAGAATCGGGTATATAGAGAGCTTTGTAAATTTATTAAATAATCATATAAAAGTAGTAGAGATGGGAGCATATCAATTAGGAGAGAAGTAGAGTTTTGATATAGCTGACAAATCATAAGAGATATTGGATCCTTACAATAAGTTGCTTATGGAAGATTAAGATGAAAGAACCTTGAGTTCCCTCCAGGTTCTTTCCCTGATTTGTTCCCTATAATTATTTTTTCTTATAAATCTTGTTTTTTTCATCATACTTATAAAAATATTTATATCCATTATTTTTTATAGTACTTTCGCTTTTTCCAAGTATTAAAAATCCATTATTATCTAAAGAATTATGAAAGCTTTTTAGCACACTTTCCTGCAAAATATCATTAAAATAGATAAATACATTTCTGCAAATTATCAGGTTAAATTCATTTAATGTTCCCTTACTCAACAGGCTGTGCTGGAAGAACAATATGTTCTTAGTCAGCTCTTCTTTAATCCTTATATAGCTTTGGTTTATATCAAAATATTGAATAAAGCTATTTTCTCCCTGTGCACTTCTGTAATTATTAATATCTTTGTCTAAGGTGCTCATAGAATACATTCCATTTTTAGCTTCTTCTATAATATAAGGATTAATATCCGTAGCATAAATCTGAGTTTTATCAAGCATGCCAGCCTCTTTTAACATTATAGCCAGTGAATATGGTTCTTTTCCATTAGAACATCCTGCGCACCAGATTTTAATATGATTATATGAATTTAAATAGGGGAGTATCTTATTTTTAATTGAATCAAACACCTCAGGATTTCTGAAAAATTCTGTAGTATTTATGGAAAAATCCAGAAACAGGTTATTGAAGGTTTCTTCATTATTCAGAACCTGTTCTCTAAACAAATCGAAATCGTAGATATTTTCTTTAACCATGGCTATGTCTATTCTTCGTATAATGCTGTCTATTTGATAGTCAGTATAATCATAACCATAGGCATTGTTTAAATCTTTTAAAAAACTATAAACTTTTTCCGGATCCAGTGATCTGT
This sequence comes from Clostridiaceae bacterium, assembly GCA_040217795.1. Classification (GTDB taxonomy): domain Bacteria; phylum Bacillota; class Clostridia; order Clostridiales; family Clostridiaceae; genus Clostridium_T. The sequence goes on along the minus strand of JBEHWK010000060.1, from coordinate 7,121 downwards.
CTCCGATATATGAACTTTCCTTTGTTTTTCTTAAGATAAAGTTTTCTGTTATATATCTGCATTTTATACCTAGAGACTGAAGATAAGAAAATAAGTATCTCTTCGAAACAAAAACAGTACATTTTTCTTGCTCTTGTAAGATGAAAAGTTTCTCAACGATGCTTTTAGGAAGTACATTGACTCCTAAAAAGGTTATTTTAATATGCTTACTTTCTTCCATGCTTAAAAGATCCAGCAGTTCCGCTAGGTCCTTAGAATCTTCTAATTCTTCAGTAACATTTATATGAATTTCATCATGATGATAATTAAATTTAAAAGCCAAAGGTGCCCTCCATCTTTTTAGATTTATTTATCCAGGCTTTTATCAGCGTTATGAGCACGTCATAATCAATTGGCTTGGATATATAATCATTTGCACCAGCAGCCATGCATTTCTCTCTGTCGTCTTTTAGGGATTTTGCTGTGGTAGCTATAATTGGTATATGATTTATTTTATCTGTCTTTCTTATCTCTTTAATTGCTTCATATCCATTCATAACAGGCATCATTATGTCCATTAAAATTAAGTCCACAGTCTCATTTTCAAGCTTTTCCAATGCCTCTTTTCCATTTTCAGCTTCTATAATTTCTGCACCGTAATCTTCTAAGGCTGCTGCAAGTACAAATATATTTCTTGGATCATCATCTGCCACAAGTATCTTTTTATTGTCCAGATTCAGTGCCCTGTCTTTATTAATTCTGGAAGCCAGAATGGTTTTATATCCTTCATTTTTAGGTTTATTTTTAACTTTATGAAGTATCAGAGTCAATTCATCCAATAGTCGTTCATCAGAATTTCTGGTTTTAATGATTATACTGTCAGCATATAATTTTATTTCTTTCTCTTGTTCTGCACTTATATCCATACCTGTATAGATAATAACAGGAGCATTTAAATTTTTTAGTTTTAATGATTTCTTGATTTCTTTTAATAAGTCTATCCCTTTAATGTCTGGTAATCCTAAATCCATTAAGATTCCATCAATTTTATATTCATTTATAATCTTAAGACCTTCTGTACCATTATTTGATGTCAGTACATCAAAACCTATGCCCTCAGAGATGGCTTTCATAGATTCAGATAAGTTTTTATCGTCTTCAATTATTAACAGGTTTTTATGTTTTTTGTTTTTTATCTCTTCAGTCTGTCTAGCTTCCACATTTCGCGGTTCAATGATCTCAGCAGCGGCGGCTTCCCCATTTGAGAGGCTTTGCTCTGAAACCGTCAAAGGTAAAGATAAATAGAAGGTACTTCCTATACCAAGTTCACTTTCTGCTTTAATTTTTCCCTTCATAGCCTCACAAAGTTTAGTGCTTATAGATAATCCCAGCCCTGTTCCTCCATACTTTCTTGAAATAGAACCATCTGCCTGACGGAACTCTTCAAAAATTGTATCTAATTTATCTTTATGTATTCCTATACCTGTATCCTTTACTGAGAACAATATATTCTTTTTACACTCATTATCCTTAGCTATTGTAAATTCTACAGAACCCTCATCTGTAAATTTAAATGAATTAGATAAAAAGTTTCTAAGAATCTGTGAAATTCTATCTTTATCACCATAGAGACTATTTTTATATTGATCTTCCAATACAAATCTAATATTTTTTTCTTTTGCAGCTACATCAAACATTTGACTAAGTTCTTCTATAAGCTCACTTGAATTAAAATATCTATGGTTCAAATCCATTTTTCCCGCTTCAATTTTTGATAAATCTAAAACGTCATTTATCAATTGATAGAGATGATTTCCAGAGTTATATATAACCTCAATTTTTTCCAGTACACTTTTAGAAATTTCATCTTTAGTATTTCTAATTAAGAGATTAGATAATAATATAATAGAGTTAAGTGGAGTCCTAAGTTCATGAGAAATATTGGCTAAAAACTGAGTCTTATATTTATTTGCCGTCTCAAGAGCCTCTGCTCGTTTCAGAACCTCTTGTTTAGACCTTTCTAATTCATCATTCTGAACACTTAACAATCGTGCCTGTTCTTCCAACTGAAGCTGATGTTCCTCAAGCTGAGCATTACTTTGCTGCAGCTCTTCACTTTGCTGCTGAAGTATTTGCTGCTGTTCTTCAAGCTGTGTGTTACTCTCCTGAAGCTCTTCAGTTTGAACCTGAAGCTGTCTTTGCTGTTCTTCCAACACTTCATTTGCATTCTTTAGCTGGTTCGATATTTCCTGCGCTTTATTTGTTGCTTTTTCACTTATGTCTAATAATTCTTTAATTTGTTCATTTTGAATTGAAGAATTAAGGTTTATGGCAACAGCACCAGATATAACTTCTATAAATTGCTGTTTTAAATCATTAAAAACTTGAGAGGAAGATAGTTCAATAACTCCATAGAGCTTATCCTCATAAATTAATGGAAAAGCATAAGTATTAAGTTCTGATCCTCTTATATTTTGAAACTGCATAGGCTTTCTTTCCAAGGCTACTTGTCCACTTATTCCATCACCAAGTTCGAGAATATCTGATTTTCTCTGTGCTTCAGTACGAGCAAAGGCAGAGTTTAAAACAAGCTTATTTTCTTTGTGATCAAATATGTAAAAAACTCCATTTTCAGCATCCAGCAACTTAGACAAAATACCTATGGTATTTTGCGTAAATTCTTTTACAGACATGTTTCCAGCCATTTTACTATTTAAGGAATTTCGATTAGTATTTATCCATAATTGGGTTTTTAATTTTCTTATCATTATATTGTAATTTCTAGCCATATCAGCAAGTTCACCTTTTTTAGTGAGCAGCTGATACTCTTCTAATTCATCTGAACCTGAACTTTTGATCATATGGCTTTTTAAATTGTTGATAGGGATTAAAATACTTGTTATTATCAATATAAATAATGGTAAAAGCATACCTAATAAAACTACTAAAGTGAGAATTAAGGTTGTTCTTGCTGAAGATTGAAGTGCATCTGACTGTTTCATCAAACTTTTTTCATTATCTGAAGAATCCAGATATATATTAGTAAGATCAAGTTCCAGCTGATCAGCAAGATCTGAACTTATCCCTTTAGATATACTTATTGCATCATCCTTTTTGCCTTCCAGCATATCTTTAATAATTTTCTCTCTTTCCAGTTTCCACCATTTAGAAAGAATATTATTAGCATCCTGCAAATTTCTTTTAATATTAGAATCATAGGAATTTTGGTCTATGGTATCCAGGTTATTTTGTAAGTCGCTTTCATATTGAGCAACCTTGTCTATCTCTTTTTGAATCTCATCACTGTTTGCTGACAAAATTATATCCTTCATGGAACTGTTGATTTTAACCAGATTTTCCTTTGCACTCACTGTGGCATTGGAAACTTGTGATGATTGGTTATATAAGCTGTTAGTTACTTGTGCCAGATTATTAAGTTTTACTAAAGCAAAGGTTCCAAATCCAATAAATGTTGTAATACAGGTAATAAACAATATTAAAAATCTTTGCTTTATGCTGATATTTTTAAAAATATTCATGAAATCCTCCCTATTAGTTATTTTTCCATTTAGCCATATATTTGTCTGCATCTTCCGGAGTAACCAATTCATTTGGGATATATATTATTTTCTCCACATTTTCACCCCTGGATGCTTTAATTGCAGTATCTATACTGTATTTAGCCAGCTTTATTGGATCCTGGAATGATGTAACAGTTAATTTACCACTCTTTAAATATTCAAGAGCATCTGGAGTGGCATCTATACCACTTACAGCTATCTTCCCAAGTTTTCCCGCTTCTTCTATGGCAATTAATGCTCCTATTGCCATTTCATCGTTGTTGGCAGCTACTACATCTATCTGCTTTCCGGATTCAAGCCAGTTCTGCATCAGGGCCATGGCTTTGGCTCTATCCCATTCAGCTGATTGCTGCGCAACAATTTTCATGTCAGGATATTTTGCCACCACCTCATGGACAGCCTCAGTTCTCCATTTTTGTGCCTGGTCCTGCAGTGGTCCCATTATAATTGCAACGTTACCTTTATAATTCACTTTCTTTGCAAGGTATTCCATTTCCGATATACCAGCCTCCTTTGAGTCCGGAACTACAAAAGATGCCGCATCATCCTGATTTGCAAGCGGAGTCATAAGGCTGATGATTGGAATGCCGGCTGCATTAGCTTTATCGGTCATTGGCTTTGATGCATCTGTATAAGTAGAGTTAACAATTATTGCATCCACTCCCTGAGATATGAAGGTTTCAACCTGTGACAACTGTGTATTGGAATTTTTATTTGCATCAACAAATGTTACTTCAACATCATTCAAAGATTTGGAGTAATTTTTCATTTCACTAAGCAAATAAGTCGTATATTTATTATTGAACTCGGCAAGACTAACACCGATCTTAATCTTTTTGGCTGATTTTGATGTGTAGCGTGTTATCTGTGCACATCCAGTAAATAAACACATTATCATAACCGTAATAAGTGTCATTGATAAAAATTTTTTCATTTAGGTTACCTCTCTCGTGTAATTTGGATTAGTACTTGATGATGAATTCCTTCTGAATTTAAAAATAGATATCAGAAAACTCTATGTCGATTTTTTGAATTACACTGCTGCAATTATTCATGGAACAATTTGAGGTGTTTTCATTCTCATTTGCGTCGAAAATAGGAAGTTTAACAATAAACTCGCTTCCTTTTTGATATTCACTTTCAACCTGAACAGTTCCTCCGTGCATTTCCACTAAAGACTGCACAAGGCTGAGTCCAATACCGCTGCCTTCGCTGCTTCTTGTGAGAAGATTGTCCACTTGTTTAAATCTTTCAAAAATAAGCTGCTGCTTATCCTCAGAAATCCCAATACCTGTATCTTTGACCCTGATTTCAATTGAGTCATGAAATGTATGTATATTTACAAATATGCTTTCACCTTGAGGTGTAAATTTTATTGCATTTGACAAAAGATTCAGAACAATTCTTTCTATAGCATCTAAATCACAAGAAAGTATTAATTCTTCAACATCCGTATCAAATATTACCTCAATATTCTTTAATGCGGCATATTCCACTACAGAAGTTACAACGGCCTCAACTACCTCAATAATATTACAGGTTGACATGTGAAGAGTGAAGTTACCTGAATCTATTTTTGTAATATCTATCAGGTTATTAACCAGTCTTATAAGTCTATAGCAATTTTGAGTCTGTATCTTCGTTTTTGATTTTATTTTTTTTCTATCTATAACCTCATCATGTTTAAGATAGTGTTTTATTATCTGCGTTGACCCAAGCAGAATATTCAGAGGTGTTCTGAGTTCATGAGATATATTTGCAAGAAACATATTTTTGGCCTCATTTGCTGCTTCAGCCGCTTCTTTAGCCTTTCTTAATTCATTAGTTTGTTTTTGTAAAAGAAGGTTCATAGTTCTTTCTTTTTCTATAAGTCTTAAATACACATTTATTCTGTTTATAAGTAAAAAGTCATCAATAGGCTTTGTAAGATAATCTACTGCTCCTGTTTCAAAACCTCTTTTCTTAAAATCTTCAGTTATACAGGCTCCAGTTAAAAATACAATAGGTATATGTTCGGTTTTTTTTCTGCTCTTAATAATCTTTGCCAGATCAAAACCATTCATATCACTTTTCATATGTACATCTAAAATAATTAAATCTACTGGATGTTTCATAAGTTCCTGCAGCGCTTTTGTGGGAGTATCTGCTTCAATAACATTGGCATCTATATACTCTTCTATAAGAGCTTTTAATGTAAATAAATTATTTTGATTATCATCAACTACCAGGATCGTATATAAGTTACTTTTTGGCATGTTTGAAAACCTCTCCTTAGTTTTTTTAGATATAAGTTTTATTAAGTAATAATAATTGCCCTAATTTGTCGCTTTTTTTATTTATTATTGAATTATAGCATAAAATTCAACGAATTTTGCATAAAATTGCGTTTTTTTGTTTAAAAATAAAGAACCTTGGCAATATATGTATTCCTATCATTAAAAATAATGTAGAATCTAATTGAACTATTGAGTTCTGATTTAGGTAATTTGATAATAACTATAAAATTTGTTAATTTACTATTATAATTTAATATGTAAATTGAATTCTGAGAGTGAGGTTAATAAATGAAAGATAATTTGTTTCTAAGTATAATTATTCCCATGTATAATACAGAAAGATATATTATAAAATGTTTGGAGTCATTAAACAGCCAAACTGTCAAAGATTTTGAGATAATACTGATTAATGATGGTTCCTCTGATGAATCATATAAAAAGGCAGAGAAATATTTAAAGAGCAAGGTGTTAAGTTACCGCATTATTACCCAAAGAAATTCAGGCCAAAGTGTTGCAAGAAATGAAGGTATTAAAAATGCAACAGGAAAATATGTATTCTTTTTAGATTCAGATGATTTTGTGGAGAATAACCTGGTAGAGAAGACCAAAGAGGCAGTCTGTAAGACAGAAAGTGATCTGTTGCTGTTTGATTATAAAAGAGTAAAGGCTGACGGTACAATAATTCCTAACAGGAAACATTTTATTGATGGTCTTAAGGAAATAATAAGTGGCATTGATGTATTTTATGCTTATAAGAATAACCAAATTAGAATATGGACGTCCAGCCTTATATATAGTAGGAAGTTTATTCTGAAAAATAATTTAAAATACCTGGAAAATTGCTATGGTGCTGAGGATTTAAACTTTATATTTAAATCCTTGATGAAAGCAAAAAGCGTTGGATTTATAGAAGATATTCTATCATATTATTATCAACGGGCAGACTCCCTGACAAACAGTCCGGATATTAAGAAAAACATAACAGTAGTGAATGCTATGGAAGATGTATGTGAGTTTATCAAGAAGAATTCCCTGGACTCCAAGTTAGAAAAAATCATTAAGAGGGAATTTGCGCCGGAACATATTATGTATCAGCTTTTTGGATACATAAATAAAGAAAATAAAAACCAGGTTATAAATTATCTTAAAGAACCTAAGATAAAAACCTATTTGAAAAATTGTAAATATGATACACCCAGATATGGCAGGAAGGCCTTTGTCTGGATGAAGTTTGCCTGCTATTTTCCAGATAAATTTTCATCTTCATACCTTAAAGAATAATTAA
>JBEHWK010000059.1:0-20713 GCA_040217795.1 Clostridiaceae bacterium | reverse complement strand
ATAGAAGTGGCAAAGGACAGAGCGCTTCCGGATGTAAGGGATGGATTAAAACCTGTGCACAGAAGAATTTTATACGGTGCGCATCTTCTTAAGGCTTACCCTGATAAACCTTATTATAAATCTGCAAGAATAGTAGGGGATATTCTGGGTAAATTCCATCCTCACGGAGATACTTCAGTGTATGATGCAATGGTAATACTTGCTCAGGATTTCTCAACCAGGGAACCTCTTATAGACGGCCATGGAAACTGGGGGTCAATAGACGGTGACAGCGCTGCGGCTATGAGATACACTGAAGCAAGATTGTCAAACATTGCAATGGAAATGTTGAGGGATATAGATAAAGATGTTGTGGATATGGTTCCAAACTACTCTGACAGCGAAATGGAGCCAAAGGTTCTTCCAGCGAAATATCCGAATCTGCTGGTTAACGGAACCTTTGGAATTGCAGTAGGACTTGCAACTAACATACCACCTCATAATCTAAAGGAAGTAATAGACGGAACTTTGGCTTATATAGATAATAATGAAATAAGCACAAAAGAGCTGATGAGATATATAAAGGGACCTGATCTTCCTACAGGCGGAGTGCTTATAGGGAAGGATTCTCTCACTGCAGCCTATGAAACAGGAGAAGGAAGAGTTGTTTTAAGAGCAAAAGCCTCGATTGAAAAGCTGGAAACTGGAAGAGTCGGAATAGTGATTTCGGAATTTCCATACAAAAAAAATAAAGCCAGACTTCTTCAGACAATATCTGAAATGACTGGTGATAAGAGGCATTCAAAGGCTTTGGAAGCAATAGTGGATATAAGGGATGAATCTGACAGAACAGGAATAAGGGCTGTAATTGAACTGAAGAAAGCAGCTGACGAGGAAACTGCTGATAAAGTGCTTAAATACTTATTCAAGAAAACTGAACTTCAGAGCAATTTAAGCTTCAATATGGTGGCTCTTGCAAATGGGAAGCCTGAAACTTTTGGGTTAAAATCAATTATTGTTCATTATGTAAACCATCAGAAGGATATCATAACAAGAAGGACAGTAAAAGAACTGCAGATGGCAGAAAAAAGATTCCACATTGTTGAAGGTTTTATAAAAGCAATTGATATTATGGATGAAGTCATTGCAACAATCAGGTCATCAAAATCAAAAAAAGATGCTTCTGAAAACCTGACAAGTAAGTTCGGATTTTCTGAAATCCAGGCTGAAGCTATTCTTGAACTTATGCTTTACAGGTTAACGGGATTAGAAATCAATGTGTTCAAAAAGGAATATAAAGAGCTTGAAAAAGAGATTTTAAGATTAAAGAAGATTCTTTCTGAAGAAAAAGAATTACTGAAGGTAATAAAAGCTGAGCTTTCCCAAGTATCTTCAAAATTCGGCAGTGCAAGAAGAACAAAAATAATTCATGATGAAAATGAAGCTAAAATAGATGTTGAAGAACTTATTGTGGTTGAGGACGTGATGATCACTTTATCTAAGGACGGTTTTATTAAAAGGGTTCCTCTTAAGACATATAACAGAAGTAATTCTGACCCTCAGGATATAGAGTACAGGGAGGGAGATTCGCTTGAATACCTGCTGGCGGGAAATACCAGAGAAGTGCTCGATATATTTACAAAAAGCGGTTATATGTACCAGATGAAAGTAAATGATATACCTGAAATGAAGTGGAAGGATAAAGGAATAAAAGCTGATGAAATAGTAAGAAGTCTTAGCCTGGATTCTGAAACAATCACAGGCGCATTCATTATAAACAGTTTTACAAACAATTATTGTCTGCAGTTCATTACATCTAAAGGAAATATTAAAAAGACTGCTGCAGACAAATTTATCACAGGATATACAAAAATTCAGGCAATAAAGCTTAAAGAAGGAGAGACCCTGGTTAATGTAGCACTTTTTGATAGCGAAAGGGAAGAGAAGTATATAAAGATAGAAACTGATAACGGACTGATATTTACAGTCAGGGAGCCTGAGCTGGAACCTCAGGACAGAAATGTCATTCCTCAGGGGTTATGCAGCATTTCAAATGAAGATTTTATAGTGAATGCTCATTATGCAGAGGAATATTCTCCTGTGGATTTCATAGCTGCAGTTGATAAAAAAGGATCCATAAGAACATATAAGGAAGGCAGAATACCAGGTTCACTGATGTATTGCAAAACAAATTCATTTGAAGATATATTGATTTTCACAAACCTTGGAAGAACCTTTAAATTTAAGGGTGCTATTATTGAAAATGCTGATATGACGGAATTAAGTAATATAGTCATCGGTTTTGAAAAAAATGAAGAGATAATTGATATTATGTCTGTGGATGATTTTTATGGAGAAGAATATATTTATTTCTTTACTAAAAATGGTTTGATTAAAAAGACATCTCTCAAGGAATTTCAGGGAGACTACAGCTGCACAATCACATATAAACTAAAAAATCCTGATGACCGGGTTGTTTCAGTTTCCAGGATGGGAGATAACCCTAATATCCTCATTGTAACCAAGAAGGCCATGGGAATAATGTTTGAAGGGGAAGCTGTAAGCATTATGGGCAAGGTTGCCTCAGGAGTTACGGGAATATCCCTGAAGGAAGATGATGAAGTGGTTATGGGAAAATGTTTAAGCACCTTAATTGTAAATGGAGAAAAATGGAGCTATAATTATTATAAAAAAGCAATAATTATTTCAAAGAAAAAAGAGAAGAAAGAAATAGTCTTGAGTGACATAAAGCTTCAAAACAGAGCAGGAAGGGGAAGCAGCCTTATGATTCTTGAGTTTGAGGATGTGGTCAAAGAGGTGAATTTCAAATAGAGGGGAGAATTTTATGAAAAAAGTGATTATATTATTGGCTGATGGGTTTGAAGAAATTGAAGCATTGACAGTTGTTGATGTGTTAAGAAGGGCTGATATAGTTTGTGATATTGTTTCACTTGGAGATGTTAAGGTTATGGGATCTCATGGAATTGTTGTGAAATATGATAAAACAATATCAGATGGAGATCTGGATCAGTATGACGGGATAATATTGCCAGGGGGCCAGCCAGGTTCTGACAACCTGAAAGAGGATGTAAGGGTTATAGAACTTGTTAAGGATTATTTTGCAACAGGAAAGCTGGTTGCAGCCATCTGTGCAGCACCTATAGTTCTTGCTGAAGCAGGGATTTTAAATGGAAGGGCATGTACTTGCTATCCGGGATATGAAGGGGAGCTGGATCAAAATAATGCAATAGTGAAGGAAGATTTGGTAGTTAAGGATGAGAACATCATCACCAGCAGGGGTCCTGCAACAGCTTTGGAATTTTCTTACGAAATATTGAATTACCTGGGTGAAGAGAAAAAGACAAAAGCGTTGAAGGAAGCGATGCTGTACAATAAACTTTTATAGGGAACCAACTTCAACTATAACTTATGCATATAATGAAAAAATCTAAAACATTCTGTCTCCTAAAACTTCCTAGGGTCGAACCAATTAAGCAGTGAAGTTTTAAAAGACATAATGTAAGATTTTTAGTTCATTATATTTACATGCCGCTTCTTCTTTCAATTCTCGAAGAAATCAACATGTATAAGTTAAGTTTCCGTAATGGTTCCCTATAAAATAACAGAGATAATATGAGGTTTAGGAGGAAGCCGAGGAAGCTCCTTCCAAACCTCATTGTTTTAGGAGAGTAAATATGAAAAAAATTGTACTTGATAATGGTATCAGAGTTATATATAAGAAAATTCCAGGGAGTATGACATCATTCTGCATAGGCTTTGAAGCCGGAGCAAATAGTGAAGATGGGTTCCCGGAAGGAACTGCTCATGCCCTGGAGCATATGGTTTTTAAAGGAACCGGGACAAGGAGTGAAAAAAAAATAAATGAGGAATTGGACAGAATCTTCGCTTTTAATAATGCAATGACAAATTATCCTTATGTTATTTATTACGGAAGCTGTTCTTCAGAAGATTTTAATGAAGGCTTCGGACTGTTTTCCGATATTATAAATAATCCTGTATTAAAGGAAGAGGGTTTCAACGAGGAAATTAATGTTATACTTCAGGAAGCAAGAGAGTGGAAAGAGGAGTTTTCCCAATACTGTGAAGATGAGATTTTTCTGAATTCATATAAGGACAAAAGAATAAGAGAAATAATAATAGGAAATGAAGAATCTATAGGTAAAATAAGTCTTAAAGAACTTAAAAACTTTTACAATAAGCATTATACAGCTGAAAATTGTGTTATAACCATTATCTCTTCCATGGAATTGGATGATATAATAAAAATTCTGGAAACCTTCAGGATCCAAACAGGAAACTATAGGAGAGTGGAAATACCAAAGGAAAAAAACAGGAAAGGAATCTACAGGAAAGAAGTAAGGGGTTTCCAGGGTGCTAAAATACAATATATTTTTGATATACAGGAACTTAATCATAAACAAACAGAGGCATTAAAGCTGTATTCAATGCTTTTGGGAGAAGGCGTCAGCTCTTTATTGTTCGAGGAAATCAGAAACAATAAGGGGTACGCTTATGATATTTCTTCAGAAGTTGTGAAAGAAAAAGGGATTGAAATATTCTCAATAAACACCTCGACTTCAAAGGAAAAAATTGAAGATGTACTTAAAAGTATAGGTGAAGTTCTGGATAAGTCGAGAAAAGCAGTGCAGGACCTGAAGGATGGGGAATTGGAAGTCTTAAAGAAAAGACTTATACTTAAAAGGGAGTTCTGGCTTGAAAGAAGTGTGGAGCTTGCTAAATACATCACTGTAAATGAGATTATGTTCAATGGAGGAATTGAGTGCATGAATTATAAAAAGACTCTGAATTCGATAGATAATGATTTTATATATACCACATTAATGAAGGTTTTGCAGAATCCTTCCATTCAAATATTATGTTAGGAGAAAAAGTATGAAAGTTAAATGGACGATGAGAGGAAGTGAAGCTGCAAAAGGGATATCTTCGGAAAAGTTGGGCATTTCTCCTCAGGTCGCAGCTATACTGGCTAACAGGGGTATTGTTACAGCAGAAGGAGCAGAGGGGTTCCTGCACGGTTCATTGGAGGATCTTCATGATGGGGTTCTCATGAAGGACATGGATAAAGGAATCCGAATAATAAAAGATGCAATATTGAACAAAGTTCCTGTATTAATATACGGGGATTACGATTGTGACGGCGTAAGCTCTGTTTATGTTCTGCTTAAGGGATTAAAGGAATGCGGAGCAGAAGTAAGCTACCATATTCCCCACAGGGAAAACGAAGGATATGGAATGAACCTGGACAGAATTAAAAAGCTTTATGAAGAAGGATACAAGGTTATCATTACTTGCGATAACGGCATATCTGCCTTTGAGGAAATTGCCTATGCCAAGAGTTTAGGCATGACAGTCGTGGTGACGGACCACCATGATGTTCCTTTTTCCCGGAATGATGAGGTTGGAGTTGAGGAAAAGCTTCCGGATGCAGATGCTGTAATAAATCCAAAACAAAAGGATTGCGGGTATCCTTTCAAAGCCCTTTGCGGAGCAGGGGTGGCATATAAATTCATTTCAGTTTTAGCTGAGGAAATGAATGTCCCTCTTTATAAAATTCAACCGCTGATTGAAGTTGTAGCTATTGCTACTGTCTGTGACGTGGTGGATCTTCTGGAGGAAAACAGGATAATAGTGAAGGAAGGTCTTAAAAGGCTTAACAATACAAAAAATGCAGGAATCAAAGCCTTGATAAAAGAGAATAATCTTCAGGATAAAAAAATAAGTGAATACCATCTTGGCTTTATTCTGGGACCTTGTATTAATGCTACAGGAAGGCTTGAAACTGCAGATATAGCTTTAGATCTTTTAATGTGTCAGGATGAGAAGGAAGCAGAGACGTCAGCAAAAAGGCTGGTTCAGATCAATAAGGAAAGACAGGAAATGACAAACGAAAGCCTGGAAAAGGTGTTAAATACAATCAAAACCCAAGGCTGCGAGAAGGATAAGGTAATAGTAATTTATGAACCTTCTGTGCATGAAAGTCTTGCTGGTATTGTTGCAGGAAGAGTCAGAGAGAAATATAATGTTCCAGCCATAATAATGACTTCGGGAAAAGATATGCCAAAGGGATCAGGCAGAAGCACAGAAAAATATAATATGTATAATGAGCTTTCCAAATGTAAAGAACTTATTTCAAAATTCGGTGGGCATCCCATGGCAGCAGGACTTTCAGTTAAGGAAGAAAATCTTCAGGCCTTACGTGAGGCTCTGCTTGCAAACTGCAATTTGACTGAGGAAGATCTGATACCTGAGATAAAAATAGATGCACGGCTTGAATTTGAAAAATTAAACTATACGCTTATGGATGAATTGGAAGAACTGGCTCCTTTCGGGAAAGGAAATCCCAAACCTCTTTTTGGAGAGAAGCAGGTGACTATCAAGAGAATATGGTTCATAGGAGCAGATAAGAACTCAGTAAGGGTTTCCTTCAGCTACGGAAACAATAAGATGATTACAGGAGTAGCTTTTAACTTTGGGAATGAATTGAGAGAATCAATGATAGAATTAATGGGTGAAGAAGAGGCAGCAAGAATTGAAGCGGGCAATTACTGCAGCATAAAATGCGCAATTGTATATTATCCCAATATAAACGAATATAATAACACTAAGTCAATTCAGGTGAAAATTGAATCAATAAAGCTTATGAAATAAAAATAAAAAGGCTGGTTTTGTGAACAGATCAATTCCAGCCTTTTATGTGCTTTTTATTCTGTTATTTTTGGGTTTACTTGTATTATCTCAATTCCCTTTTCCTTTAACCGTTCAATCTCGTGAGGGTCTGCGCCTGAGTCAGTTATCAACGTAAACATCTTTTCAGACATCCTACCCAGTTCTCCAATAATAAAGTTATGGTCTTTCCCCACTTTTGAGCAGTCTGCCAGTATATATTTTGGTCCTGTGCATCTCTTGAGCATCATTGCATTTACAGCAGTTTCCTGAAGGACTGAAGTACTTATGCCGGAATGGGCGCTTACTCCGCTCACTCCCAGAAAACATTTATCTGCAGCTATTTTAGATAAAATATGTGTTGCAAAATCACCCACCATGCATTTTTTCCTTCTGTTTACCTCTCCGCCAGTCAAAACAAGTTCAATATTAGGGGCGCTGTCTGCCTGAAGGGCCTTTCCGTTATTGGTTATTACGGTAATGTGTTTATTTCCTACATACTCCAGAACCAAAAGGGCTGTAGAACTTGAATTGATAAAAATTGTATCTCCATCCTCTATCAGGCTTGCAGCATATTTTGCTATTGCATGCTTTTGCTGCGAAAGTTTTTCAGAAGTATCACTCAGGGAGGGGTCATCCCCAAGGGAACCTTCTATTAAAGTAGCTCCTCCGTAGAATCTTTCTACAATCCCATTGTTTTCAAATAATTGAAGGTCCCTTCTTATAGTAATTGGAGAAACAGACAAGGTTTTAGAAAGTTCATCTATTTTTACTGAATGATTTTCTTTTAATTTTTGCAGTATTAACTGTTGTCTTTTTGATATAATTCCAGTACTGTTTTTCATAATGCCTCCTAATTTTATTATAATCTTAGTATAGTTTCATTTGCTTCATTTTTCACAGCCATTTTATTTCCATTTTCAATGATGTATGTAAAGAGTCTCTTAGATTCTGCCTTGTTCCTTTCTGCATATTCCAGTCTCGCTAACAGCATATAAAAATTGATCTTTTCACGATTGTTCATTGTGTTAGTAATTACTTTATTATAAAATCTTCGGCTTTCACTGAAGTTTTTATTCAAATACTTATAATATCCATTGATTCCATTCCATGAAAACAATTGATTGATTTTTTTTATGTTTGATTTTTTGTCTTTCAACTCCATTAACTTATTATAATGTTCTTTTGCCTTAATTGTATCACCAAGTTCCCCGTATGCAAAAAACAAACTGTAGTGATATATTAAAAGTAATTCATGTGAATTTGAAAATACTTTACTTTTTTCACTATTTAATAAGTTGATAATTTCCACGGGTTTTCCCATATCTCTTAATGAAAGCAAACTGAATACACAGACTGAAGATCTGAAACTTTTAAAAATGTCATATTTCTGCACATAAGATATGAGACGTTGTCCTTCATATGGATCACAATATTCAGTAAGGTTTTTTATTGCTTTATTATAAAGTATATTCAGCACTTCATACAACACTGCAAAAAAACCAAAGAATAATAATATTGAAATATATACACCCTTAGTTGTCCAGCTGTCTGAAGATGTAATAAGCTTCAGCATATATATTGTGAAAATTAAATACGCCACAATGTTCAAATATTTTCTGGTCAGTAATTTCTTTAGTTTTAAATTGAATCCTTTCATATATAGCCCCCTTTGATCATGATACGTGATCATTTCGATAATAAATTCAATTATTTAAATGTTTACATAACTATATTATATACCTGTTTTATAAAAAATCAATCATAAAGATACATAAATGTTCTAATGAATCATAAAAAGAACAAAAAATATAATTATATGAACGTTTAATTGTGTTAAATGAACAATTATTATAAAAAGTTTAAAAAAACTATTGCAAAACAATCAGATGTGTTGTATTATTGAATTACGGAAAACGATAACAAACCAAATGAATGAGTTTTATGAACGATTATGAACATAAAACATTCAAATGATAAAAAACAAGAAGTTCATAGAGGAGGAATTATAAAATGTCAAAAGTTAATGAAATTACAAGGGAATCATGGATATTGAGCACATTTCCAGAGTGGGGTTCATGGTTAAATGAAGAAATAGAACAAGAGGTTGTTAAACCGGGAACATTTGCAATGTGGTGGTTAGGATGCACAGGAATATGGCTAAAATCAGAAGGAAATGCAAATATATGTGTAGATTTATGGGTAAACAGCGGTAAAAAGACAAAAGCTAACCCGCTTATGGCAAAGCAGCATCAACATCAGAGAATGATAGGATGTGTTGCAATGCAGCCAAACCTAAGAAATTCAGTATGTGTAATTGATCCTTTTAAAATAAAAGAAGTGGATGCGATTTTATCAACACATGATCACAGTGATCATATTGATGCAAATGTGGCAGCTGCTGTAATGCAAAATTGTTCTTCAGAAGTTAAATTTATCGGACCTGAAGCTTGTGTAGAGATATGGAAGGGCTGGGGAGTTCCGGCTGAAAGATGCATTGTTGTTAAGCCTGGTGATACTGTAAAAATAAAAGATACAGAAATAGTGGTACTTGATTCATTTGACCGTACTGAACTTGTTACAGCACCAAAAGGAGTTGTACTAAAAGATCAGATGCCTAGAGATATGGATAAACTAGCTGTAAATTATCTGTTCAAAACACCTGGCGGAAGTTTATACCACAGTGGAGACTCACACTATTCAAATTATTATGCTAAGCATGGAAACGATCACAAGATAGACGTAGCATTAGGGTCTTACGGTGAAAATCCAAGAGGAATGACAGATAAAATGACATCTGTAGATATGTTAAGAATGGCAGAATGTTTGAATACACAAGTAATCATACCATTCCATCACGATATCTGGACAAATTTCATGGCAGATCCTAAAGAAATTACTACGCTTTGGGGAATGAAAAAGAACAGGCTTCAATATAAATTCAAACCATTCATTTGGGAAGTGGGAGGCAAATTCATATTCCCTAATGATAAGGATAAGATGGAATATCATCATGACAGAGGATTCCATGATGCATTTGAAATAGAACCTGATCTTCCATTCAAATCAATGTTGTAATTTTTAGAAACTGAGAAAAAATATTTATTGAGAAGGGGAATTTTATGTTTAAAGAATTATTAGAGAAAAAAAGATATTCCTTCCATGAAGGGTTTGATAATTGGGAAGAAGCGGTGGCTGCAGCATGTCAGCCACTCATCGAAGAAGGGGTTGCTCTGCCTGAGTATGTTGAGGAAATTATCAGCAATGTAAAAAAATTTGGTCCATACATAGTTATAGCGCCAAATATATGCATACCTCATGCACAAGAGGGAAAAGGGGTTAAGGATACAGCAATTTGCTTTATGAAAACCAACAAACCTGTACATTTCAGCGATGATCCTGAACATGATGCTCAATTGTTCTTTGTTCTGGCATCAGTAGACAATGAAATGCATATGAAAAACCTGCAGGGATTAGTTGAATTCATATCTGATGAAGAGATTGTAAAGAAACTTGAAGCAGCTCAAAGTTATGATGACATTAAAGATTTAGTGTAGAAGTTTTTAATAAAGAGAATAATTAATATTAAAATTCAGGAGGGAAATTTATGGAATTCTTATTACCGATATGGCAATTTTTCCAAAATAATATACTTACTCAACCAGCATTTTTCGTAGGATTTATTGTTCTGATAGGGTATCTTCTTTTGAAACGTCCTGTATACGATGCAATTGCAGGATTCATCAAGGCAACAGTAGGTTATTTGATTTTAAATGTTGCTGCTGGTGGATTGGTAAGCAACTTCAGACCTATACTGGCAGGACTTAAAGACCGTTTCAACCTTACTGCAGCAGTTATTGACCCATATTTTGGACAGACTGCAGCTCAAAAAGCAGTAGAAAGTACTGGAAGATCTTTTTCTTTAATGATGTTGGTTTTACTTGTAGCATTTATATTTAACATAGTATTAGTATTGTTAAGAAAATGGACTAAAGTACGTACAGTATTTATTACAGGACATATAATGGTTCAGCAATCAGCTACAGCTTTGTGGATGGTTATGTACTGTTTCCCACAGCTTCAGGATTTTAAACTGGTTATATTATTAGGTATATTACTGGGAACTTACTGGTCAGTATCATCTAATCTTACAGTTGAAGCTACTCAGGAATTGACTGAGGGCGGCGGATTTGCAATAGGACATCAGCAGATGTTTGGAATATGGCTTACAGATAAAATAGCACATAAAGTTGGAGGTAAGAACGGAAGAAGGATTGAAGATTTAAAACTTCCAGGATTCCTTTCAATATTCAATGAAAACGTTGTTGCTACCGGTATACTTATGCTTGCATTCTTCGGTGTAATAATGGGAATTCTTGGAGCTCCATTGATGCACAAGATTGACCCTGGATTTGCAGCAACCAGAAACTTTGGATTCTATATCCTGGAAAAATCACTTAACTTTGCGGTTTACTTAAGTATCTTACAATTAGGGGTTAGAATGTTCGTATCTGAACTTACTATATCTTTCCAGGGTATTTCAAACAGATTACTACCAGGTTCAGTTCCTGCAGTAGACTGTGCAGCTGTATATGGATTTGGACATGCAAATGCAATTACTATAGGATTCTTATTCGGAGCATTGGGACAACTTTTAATAATACTTGGATTAGTTGTATTCAAGAGCCCTGTATTGATAATCACCGGATTCGTACCTGTATTCTTTGATAATGCAACATTTGCAGTATATGCAAACCATAAAGGCGGTCTGAAAGCTGCCTGCATAATACCATTCCTTTCTGGAATTATTCAGGTTGCAGGAGGCGCTTTTGCAGCATATTACTTCCAGTTGGCTCAATATGGAGGATGGCATGGAAACTTTGACTGGGATACAGCATGGCCTGTATTTGGAGTATTGATGAAAAATATCGGCTTTGTAGGTGTAGCTGTAGTTATAATAGGAATGCTTGCAATTCCTCAGATCCAATACTTAAAGAACAAAAAACATTATTTTACATTAACTGAAGACTATGAATCATATGCAAATGAAATGTTAAAATAGAACATATTAATAGTGAGTATAATAAAAATAAATTATTTGGAGGGAAACAATATGTTAAAAGTAATAGCAGCGTGCGGAAGTGGAATGGGATCAAGTCAAATCATAAAAATGAAGATTGAAAAGATATTTAAAAAGCTTGGAATTGAAGTTAGTATTCATCACTCAAGTGTAGGAGAAGCAAAGACTCAGGCATCCAGCTATGATGTGGTGTTCTGTTCAGAAGCATTGAAAGGAAATTTCTCTCAGGCAGAAAAAAGCGGAACTATAATAATAGGGTTGAAAAATCTTTTATCAGAACAGGAAATAGAACAAAAAATAGTTGAACATGTGGTTAATAAGAAGTAACAAAGACATTTGATTGCAGGATTTATTGGAGTATGCTTTTACTTCAATAAATCCTCTAAATTTATATTGCCAAATCGTTGATCGTTAAGACATTAATATTATTGTTTTCAATAGCATAAATTAAGAAATTTATTGAGGTGAATGAAGATATGAAAATTGTAAAAAAACAATTGGATGAAATGTATCGTGCATATGCAGCCAGTTCAATAGAAATTGACGGTGAATTACATTTGCTGGTTGCTTCTGAAGAAAAGGGATATCCTTGTTATTCCTATAGCGGCAAAGATTTTACTCATCGCCATACTGTTTGGGATAATGGCGGAGGGTGTATGTCAATTATTCCTATACCAAATCGTAAAAATGAATTCTTAGCTGTTCGTGACTTTTATTTAAAGGAAAGTCCAAGTGGTGCCCGTTTAGTATGGGGGCATTTAGTAAATGGTGAGTGGGTGATCGAGACTGTTGCTAAATTGCCTTATTTACATCGTTTTGATTTGTGGGATGTTGAGGGAGAAATCTATGTTATTTGTGCTACTATAGCTGATGTCAAAGCTTCTAAAGATGACTGGAGTCACCCGGGAACTATCTATTATGCTAAGTTGCCGGAAGTGCCAGCTGATGGTTTAGAACTTAAAGTTCTTAAAGGTGGTTTATTTAAAAATCACGGATATATTCGTCATATGGTGGATGGTAAACCACGTGGTACCTTTGGCTGTGATCAAGGGGTATTTGAAGTGGTTCCTCATAAAGATGAAGAATGGGAAGTCAACCATCTATTAAGTGGACAAATTGGTGAAGTTGCCTGGTGCGATTTAGATAGTGATGGTGCAGATGAATTAATGACTATTGAGCCATTCCATGGTAATTCAATGAAGATTTATAAACTTATTGATGGAGAATATACTGAAATTTATGCTTACCCATATGAAATTGATTTTGCTCACACTTTAGTAGGAACAACACTTTGTGGTGTACCAAGCTTTGTTGGCGGTGTAAGGCGTAAGGATGCTGAATTGTTTTATATACAATGGGTTGATGGAAAATGTCAGGAAACAATTATCGAAAAGGGTGTTGGTCCGGCTAATGTATCAGTGATCAACTTAGAAGACTGTGATTTAATTGTTGCAGCAAACCATACAGAAAATAAAGCAGCAGTGTATAAGGTAACGAAGGAATAACTTTGTAAATTTATTGATTGGAGTGAACAGAATGTTAGAAGAATTAAAGAATAAAGTCTACGAAGCAAATATGCTTCTCCCTAAATATAATCTAATAACCTTTACCTGGGGAAATGTTTCTGCCATTGACAGAGCATCAGGTCTTGTTGTAATTAAACCTTCCGGAGTTGAATATAGTGATATGAAACCTGAAGATATGGTTGTTATAGATTTGGAGGGCAAGGTAGTGGAAGGAAAATTAAACCCTTCTTCAGACACTGCAACTCATATAAGACTATATAAAGAGTATCCTAATATCGGGGGTGTAGTTCATACTCATTCAAAATGGGCGACAATTTTTGCCCAGGCAGGAAGAGGAATAAATGCTTATGGAACCACTCAGGCAGATTATTTTTATGGACAAATCCCATGCACAAGAGATATGAGTAAAAGTGAAATAGAAAATGAATATGAATATAATACCGGATCAGTAATAGTAGAAACATTTAAAAACCTAAACATAGATGCAGATAAAATGCCTGCAGTGTTGGTGAAGAACCACGGTCCATTTACCTGGGGAAAAGACCCTTTTGATGCTGTTCATAATGCAGTGGTTTTAGAAGAGGTTGCAATGATGGCTTTCAATACAGAATTGATGACTAATCTGTCAGTAAATTCTATGCCTAAAATGTTATTGAACAAACATTTTATGAGAAAACATGGTCCTAATGCATACTATGGACAAAAAAAGTCTGAAGTTGAAAGGTAAGGGGTAAGATAAATGAAGGAATATATGCTGGGACTTTATGAAAAGTCTATGCCAAATGAGCTTTCATGGAAAGAAAAGCTTGAATGTGCAAAAGAAGCAGGGTTTGACTTTGTGGAAATAAGTATAGATGAAACTGATGAGAAACTTGCAAGGCTTGAAACTACAAAGGAAGAAAGATTTAAGCTGGTAAAAACAATGTTTGAATCAGGAATCCATATAAGAACAATGTGTCTCAGCGGACACAGGAAGTATCCACTGGGAAGCAGTGATGAAAAAGCAAGAGCACGCAGCCTTGAAATTATGGAAAAAGCCATTGATCTTGCATATGATTTGGGAATAAGAATAATACAGCTTGCCGGATATGATGTTTATTATGAAGAATCTACAGAACAATCAAGGGAATTATTCAGAATAAACTTAGGCAAATGTACGGAGATGGCAGCAAAAAAGGGAATACTGCTGGCTTTTGAAACCATGGAGACTGAGTTTATGAATACAGTTGAAAAAGCCATGAAATATGTGGAGCTCATTGACTCGCCATATCTTCAGGTATATCCGGACTGCGGAAATATCAAGAATGCCGCTGTTGCATATAACAGAGATGTTAAGGATGATCTTCTCACAGGAAAAGGGCATATTGCAGCTGTACATTTAAAAGAAACTGTTCCGGGGAAATTCAGAGAGATACCTTTCGGTACAGGGCATGTAAATTTTGAAGAAATCATTAAGACTTCATGGTTCCTAGGAGTAAGAACATACGTAGCGGAATTCTGGTATACAGGAAATAAAAACTGGAGAGATATCATAAAAGATGCCAGAACCTTCATGGATGGCAAGTTTTCAGATGCAATTCAGCCATAAACAGATATGTATTTAAATTAATGAGTTGCTGTCTGTTATTACGGCAACTCAATTTCATAGGGCATAGAGTTGAAATTTAGTATTTTTTAGGAGATAATAAGAGATGAATAAAGATGTTTTAACCACCAGATCAAAAGAAATCAAAAAAAATATCGTGAAAATGATATGTGAAGCTAAATCAGGTCATCCGGGAGGATCTTTATCCTGTGCAGATATCATCACATATCTTTATTTTGAAAAAATGAAGACTGATGTAAATAATCCTAAGGATCCTGCAAGAGACAGATTTGTTTTAAGTAAAGGGCACGCAGCACCTTCTTTATATGCAGTTTTAGCTGAAAAAGGATTTTTTCCTAAGGATGAGTTAAATAATTTAAGAAAGCTTGGAGCAATGCTTCAGGGACATCCGGATTCTAAAAATGTACCCGGAGTGGATGTATCAACAGGCTCACTTGGTCAGGGAATTTCTAATGCTGTAGGAATAGCTTTAGGACTGAGGCTGGATAATTCTCAAAGCAAAGTATATGTTATGCTGGGTGACGGGGAACTCCAGGAAGGATTAGTATGGGAAGCGGCTATGAGCGCAGCACACTACAAACTTGGAAACCTTATAGCTGTAGTTGACAATAACGGACTTCAGATTGACGGAAAAAATGAAGATGTTATGGGAATTGCCCCTTTAGATGAAAAGTGGAGAAGTTTCGGATGGAACGTAATTTCATGTGAAGGGCACGATTTTGATGATATAGACAGAGCTTTCAATGAAGCGGAAAAATGTACTGATAAGCCTTCTGTAATAATTGCACAGACTGTTAAAGGAAAAGGAGTAAGTTTCATGGAGCATCAGGCAGGATGGCATGGACAGGCACCAAGTGTAGAACAGAAGGAAAAAGCGCTTGTAGAATTATCCGGGGAGGTAAAATAGAAATGGGAAAAGCAACAAGAGAGTCCTATGGTATAGCATTAGTTGAGCTGGGAGAAGAAAATAAGGATATAGTAGTATTGGATGCAGATCTTTCAAAATCTACAAAAACTTATGATTTCAAAACTAAATACAAAGACAGATTCTTTAATGTAGGAATTGCTGAGCAAAATCTAATGGGAGTGGCTGCGGGTCTGGCAAATGCAGGAAAGATACCTTTTGCAAGCACATTTGCAGTATTTGCGGCAGGAAGAGCCTTTGAAATTATCAGGAATTCAATATGCTATCCAAAGATGAATGTTAAAATAGCAGCTACCCATGCAGGTATTACAGTTGGTGAAGACGGAGGATCACACCAGTCAATTGAAGATATTGCGCTGATGACTTCTCTTCCAAACATGACTGTAATCGTTCCTGCAGACCACTATGAAGCAATGGCTGCTGTGAAGGCGGCTGCTGAATATAAGGGACCTGTATATTTGAGATTCGGAAGATGCAATACTGAGGATGTGTTCCATGAGAACTATAAGTTCCAGATTGGAAAGGGAGCACAGCTTAAGGAAGGAACTGATGTTACAATCATTGCAACAGGAATGATGGTACAAAAGGCATTGAATGCGGCAAAAGAACTGGAAAAAGAAAATATCAGTGCAAGAGTTATAAATATTTCAACAATAAAGCCTATAGATGAAGAAATTATCTTAAAGGCTGCTAAAGAAACAAAGGGAATAGTTACAGCTGAAGAACACTCAGTGATAGGGGGACTTGGGGCGGCAGTTTCAAGCGTTGTATGTGAAAAGTATCCTGCAAAGGTGAAGAAAATCGGAGTAAATGATACTTTTGGTGAATCTGGTACACCTGATGAGCTCATGGAGAAATACGGTTTAACTGAAAAAAACATCATCAATGCAGTAAAAGAAGTATTGGGTTAAAAGCTGGGAGGGATTTTTTTGATTGAAGAACTAAAGGGACTTCAAAGCGGGACGGATATAAGGGGAATAGCAATTGAAAATCCGGAATTCAAAGTAAACTTTACTCCGACAATTGCAAGATTTATTGGAAATGGATTTGCAAATTGGATAAAAAAATATAAACATGATAATAATGGAAGA
Organism: Clostridiaceae bacterium; assembly: GCA_040217795.1. Classification (GTDB taxonomy): domain Bacteria; phylum Bacillota; class Clostridia; order Clostridiales; family Clostridiaceae; genus Clostridium_T. The sequence goes on along the minus strand of JBEHWK010000059.1, from coordinate 3,801 downwards.
ATTAAAATAGCTGTGGGAATGGATTCAAGGTTATCCGGACCGGAACTGAAAGAGACATTAACAGATTTATTGGTCAATATAGGCTGTGATGTTTATGACTGCGGTATGTGCACCACACCTGCAATGTTTATGACAACCATTCTGGAAGGCTATAAATGTGATGGTTCAATAATGATTACCGCAAGTCATTTGCCATATTACTATAACGGAATGAAGTTCTTTACTCCAAAAGGAGGATGTGAAAAACAGGATATCAGTGAGATATTATCAATAGCATGTGCTTCAGAAATGACTTATACTTCAAAAGGAAAACTTACAAAAATTGATTTTATAGGCGAGTATTCAAATATACTAGTCAATAAAATAAGAGAAGAAGCAGGGGTAAAAGATAATTATGAAAGACCTCTTGGAGGTTTCAAAATAGTTGTTGATGCAGGGAATGGAGCTGGAGGATTCTTTGCAGATAAAGTATTGAAGGAACTTGGAGCCAACACTGAAGGGAGTCAATTCCTCGATCCGGACGGAATGTTCCCTAATCATATTCCGAATCCGGAGAATAAAGAAGCCATGAAGGCTATTAAAGAGGCTGTTTTAAGAAATAAAGCAGACTTGGGGATAATATTTGATACAGATGTGGACAGAGCTGCGATCGTCAGTGAAGATGGAAAGGAAATAAACAAGAATGCATTAATTGCTTTGATTTCTGCAATCATTCTTGAAGAGCATCCTAAGTCAGTAGTAGTTACAGATTCAATAACATCCAATGGATTAAGGGATTTCATCACTGCATTGGGTGGTGTTCATCATAGATTCAAAAGAGGGTACAAGAATGTTATCAATGAATCAAAAAGAATCAATGAAGAAGGGCAAGACAGCCAGCTGGCAATAGAAACTTCAGGACATGCAGCCTTAAAGGAAAATTACTTCTTGGATGATGGTGCCTATCTGATAGCTAAAATTTTAATTAAAATGGCAAAGTTAAAAGCAGAAGGCAAAAAGATAGGAAACCTTATTGATGAACTGAAAGAGCCATTGGAAAGTCTCGAGGTAAGATTAAAGATCAACACAGATGATTTCAGGAGTTATGGTGAAACTGTAATAAACAACCTTAAAGGATATGCCTTTTCCACAGATGGATGGACTATTGATGATAAAAACTATGAAGGGTTAAAAGTCAACTGTGATAAAGCGAGCGGAGATGGATGGTTCTTATTAAGAATGTCATTACATGAACCTGTGATGGCTCTGAACATTGAGTCAGATTCTGCTGGTGGAATCAGGAATATATTAAAGTTTTTAAGTCCTTTCATGGAAACTTATAAAGAACTGGATTTAACAAAATTAACTTATTAAAAAAAATACCCCTGGGGCGGTTCCAAAAACTGGAATCGCCCCAGGGGTATTTTTCCTATAATTTCCTGTATTTTTTTAATGCAAGGGAATTGAGAATTATAAACAGTACTGCATACAGGAAAATAATTAATATATCCTTTGATATATCAGAAAAAACAGCACCTCTTATTACAACGTCCCGCAGTGCGTTTGCTCCATAAGTCAGTGGAAATAATTTAGACAGGATGCTTACCCAAAAAGGAGCTTCCCTCAAAGAGAACAATCCGCAAAATAAAATCTGAGGAACTATTACAATAGGGACAAACTGTATAAGTTGAAATTCATTTTTTGCAAAGGCTGAAAGCAGAGTTCCCAATGAAAGAGAACCGGCTGCCAGAAGAAGGTTTATAAGAAGTACCAGAAAAGGGCTGCCTTTTATGGTTATATGAAGTCCGTAGACCATGAATAGTTGAATGACTATGGTTTGTATTGTTACAAAAACTCCAAAGCCAATAAAATATCCAAGGACAACCTGAATTCTTTTTATAGGTGAAGCTAATAACCTGTCCAGGGTTCCGCTGATTCTCTCTCTCAGAAATGATACCCCGGCCAAAAGGAATACGAAAAAGAAAATAAAAAATCCCATCATAAGCGGAGCAATAGTATCGAAAGTGGACATATCATCAGACCCGTTCAGATATACAAATTCACTATCAAGGAACTTTATGCCAATTGAAGATAGCTTCGGGTTTGAAGAAAAAGAATCTTTCATATAGTCGCTGAGTCCCTGACTGACGGATTTTTTAACGGCAGTTGTTATGGAAGTTTCAGAACCTTCCAAAGTAATAGTAATCTTACTGTCTTTATATACCAATAATGCATCAATTTCTTTGTTTCTTAGTTTATCCAGATAAACAGACTCGTCAGTAACCTCTTCTATGTCGGCATAAGGTTTCATTTTTTCCATGAGGGCCGGCGGAATGGAAACTGCTTTTATATGAGGTGTTTCTACTGAGCTGTTCAGTATTATGCTTAATAGATACAATACGAAAACAGGAGCCGCGAAAAGCAGTCCTAATGTGCGCTTATCACCTGATATCTGTTTTACTATTCTTTTAGCCAAAGTCAAAGTTCGCATTAGTATTGTCCTCCTTTTTTCATACTGTAGAACAGAAATGCTTCTTCAATATCCTTTGCTCCGCAGGATGAGATTATTTGTTCCGGAGCCCCCTCCGCAAGGATTTCTCCTTCTCTTATAAGGAAAAGTTTATCGCATCGGTATGCTTCATCCATTGCATGAGTGGTCAAAATTATGGTTCTTCCTTCATTTCTTATTCTCTGAAATTCATCCCAAAAACCTTTTCTCAAGAGAGGGTCGATACCTACAGTGGGCTCATCTAAAATCAATATTTTAGGACTGTGGATCAGAGCAATGGCTAAAGAAAGTCTTCTCTTCATTCCTCCTGAAAAATTTTTCACGAATTTTCCGCTCTCATTCTCAAGATGAACAAGTTTTAATAATTCAGATGCTTTTTCCTTCCCTTTAATCCCATATAATTCACCAAAAAATATCAGGTTATCCATGGCAGTAAGATCTTCATACAGTGCATCGCTTTGAGCCATATACCCTATTTGTGAAATCAGGTCAAGGGATGGCTTTGAGCACCCCAGTAAATCAACTTTGCCTGATGCAGGCGGGGTCATTCCTATTATAGTCTTTATGAGGGTTGTTTTTCCAGAGCCTGAAGGACCAAGCAATCCAACGATTTCCCCAGGACTTACCTGAAGGTTGATATTATGCAGTATTGTATTTTTATCATATTTCACATTGAGGTTGGATACCTTAATAATCGAAGAGGGTTTGCTGAAATTATCCATTTAATTCTCCTTACCACTAAAGAAATTTTTTACATATAATAATTCTAAGGTTCTTATATTAAGGCGTCAATGATTTGGATTAAATGTTAAAAAATAAAAAATATAGAATTATTGAGATTAATGGTAGAATAATAAAGGGAAAAAGGAAGGCGATGCATTACTTTTTGCTGTATTCAGGAAGTATGGCTGAAATAATGTAAATTTACAAATTTTATTGTATTATATATAGAGAGATATCCACCTTCTAAGTTTTATAATACTTGCCTGACTCTTTTTAAATCTCAAAGAGTCAAACAAGTATTAATCGTTAAAGGTTGAAGGCGGATATCAATAGGGTCCCAACTTAAACTATCAATTTATACATGCCCGAATCAAAGTTGCAAGGCAACTTTTTTATCGCCTCACTTTGTAATTTTCCAACAAGTATAAATTAAGTTTTCGTAAAGGAACCCTATATGTATATTAATTAAAGGTTATAAAGGGGAGATGATTTTTTGAGCAAAATAATTATGACAGGCGGAGGAACTGCAGGACATGTAACTCCTAATCTAGCTTTAGTTCCAAAACTTAAGGAAGCCGGCTTTGAAATAA
>JBEHWK010000058.1:0-20835 GCA_040217795.1 Clostridiaceae bacterium | reverse complement strand
CTAACTAAGCTAGGTTTTCTATATCTTTTCGATTATTATGACAAGGTCTGTGTAAACTAAGGAACCGCCGTGTACCGAACGGTACGCACGGTGGTGTGAGAGGTCGGGAAAATTCAACTGATTTTCCCTCCTACTCGATTTTTCTGTCATATCCTGAAGATGAGCAGGATACATACTACTTAGCAGCTGTTGAGAGTATTCTTGATTTTTTACTTAAATCCAAAAAGCCACCTTCTTTGATAATATATATTTATATTATACATAAAGGTGCATTCCTGAACGACAAGGAAAATAAAAAGTGCTTGGAAATATATGTAAAAGGATATATAATTAAAGAGCAGATATAACTGCTCTTTTTATAAATTATATATATAATTATAAGCTTGTATTGTTTTTGAGGCTGTATTTATCCAGTTAAATTCTTTGCTCCGATTCAGCCCTTTTATTATTAGTTTATTTTTATAAGTTTTATCGAATAACAATTTAGACATTGCCTCTTTTATTTCATTTATGTTTTTAGGATCAATGAGCAATGCTGAGTTTTGAAGAACCTCAGGAATAGAAGTGTTTTTTGAGGCAATCACAGGTGTGCCACAAGCCATTGCTTCTAATGGAGGAAGTCCAAATCCTTCATAGAATGATGGGTAAACCAGCATTTCTGCTAAATTGTAAAATACAGGCATAAAGTTCAATGGAATAAACCCAGGAAATAGCACATCTTTTTCAATATTTAATTCAATTGCTTTATTTTTATAAGTTTCGTAGGAAATACCGTGTTTTCCTGCAATAACAAGAAATAAGTCATTTTTATAGGATTTTTTAAGTAATGCAAAAGCTTCAATTAATCCTAAAATATTTTTTCTTGGACTAAAACCACCCACATAAAGTATAAAATCAGTATCTATAGAATAATATTTGCTTAACAGGTTTTTACAACTTATTTTGTTTAAAGGTTTGTATATATCTTCTGCAGCCAGTGGGGTAACAAATATTTTGCTTTTAGGATAATTAAACTCTTTAGCTATATCCTCCTTTGAAAAATCAGAAACTGTAATTATTCCATTTATATCATTCAATATTCTTGGGATATGATCATTGAAAATGTATTTATATCCATCACTTACTGTTTCGGGCATTTTTAAAGGGATTATATCATGAAGAGTTATAACAGCTTTGCATTGAAGTTTTTCAGGCAGACCCACACCATTTTGAGGTATATGATATAAATCTAAATTTTTATCTTTAAATGTATTAGGTAGAGAAACATTTTCCCAGAAGTTTTCTTTGGGGTTTTCATTAATTTTTTCATTAGTAAAATTTATATTAAGACTGTTGAACTTAGCATTGTCAGGGAGAAATAAGGAATAGTTATTGATTTTATCAATCAGGTTGAGATTAGATATAAGTTCATAGGTATAGGTTCCGATGCCTGTACCTCTGTACCATCTTGATGCTCTGCCGTCAATTCCTATATGCATGATAAATCCTTTCGTATATGGTTATAGTTTATTATATTAAGTTATTTGTGAATTTGTTAATAATTGTTACATTGCTTTCATATAAATATTTAGGGGGTGTATTACTATGATGAGGGAATCAGAAATCGAAAGGCAATTCAATATTGTTATTGAAACCATTAAGCCGAATAAAGGCGTATATCATCTGAAAACCAACAAGGGTGAAAAATGTCTGAAAAAAATCAATTATGGAATCCAAAAGCTTTTATTTGTATATGGAGCAAAAGAATTTTTAATTAAGAAGGGCTATTCACAGATAGATAAGTATTTCCTGAACATAGAAGGAGAACCTTATGCTTTGGTCAATGAAGATATATATACCTTATCTGAATGGATACCTGGAAGAGAATGTGACTTTCATAAAATTGAAGAAGTTAAGATTGCGGCTAAAGAGTTAGCAGTATTTCATGAAATGAGCAAAGGATACGATCCGCCTGAAAATAGTAAGCTCAAAAGCGACTTGGGCAGGTGGCCAAATTTGATGGAGAAAAGAATAAAGGCCTTGGATAAAATGAGGGATATGTCAAGAAAAAGAAGCAATAAAGGTGTATTCGATGTGAATTATATCAAGACAGTTGAATTCTATAAAGAACTTGGGAAAAAGGCATTGGATATATTGAAAAGTTCAAATTATTACGAGCTATGCGAAGAGGCTGAAAAGAATAAAGGCTTCTGCCACCATGACTATACTTATCATAATATTATTCTTCAAGAGGATAATAGTGTTCATATTATAGATTTTGATTATTGTAAAAGAGAAGTCAGAGCTTACGATATAGCGAACTTCATAACTAAGGTTTTGAAAAGGGTGAAATGGGATTTAAATTATGCAACAGAGCTTTTAGAAGCGTATAATTCAGTTTCACTTCTGCAGGAAGGGGAGTATGAAGTAATATATGCATATCTGCTTTTCCCTCAAAGATACTGGAGATTGGCAAACAGGTTCTATTATAATGAGGTGAATTGGGGACAAAATACTTTTTCAAATAAATTAGATTTATTGGTAGAGGAACAGGATGATTTTTTAAGATTTATAGAAAATTTTAAAAATGAATACGGGATATAGGATTTTTGCGAGTTTATAAAAAGTATAAAATAAGTTTCGGTAAAGGAACCCTATAGAATAAAGCAGGGCAATTGTGAAGCTGTCAACTAAATGTAGACAACTTCACAATAGCTCTGCTTTATTTTACTGTCTGGGAACATGTTTTAGTTATTTCATATTGACAGAGTAAAGTTTATAGCACATTATTGGATATCTAACATACTATGATATAGATAACTGTTAAGGAGAAAAAGAATGGATATAGGAGATGTTGTAGTAAGAAAATCTTATGGTAAAGACATCACTTTTAAAATAATTGATATAAAAGAAGTTGAGACAGGAATTATATACGTTCTTAAGGGAATGAGCATAAGGATAATAGCTGATTCAGATAAAGATGACCTTGAACTGGTAAATAAAGAGCATATGGCTGAAAAGGACAAAATATTGAATGCAAGGGTCAATCAGGCAATAAAGAAAGCTATCAGTGAAAGAAACACTAGTTGTACAAGGGTAATTAAGTCTTCTAAGATAGTCCAGGATAAAGAGCTGGTATTCGGGAGACCTGGAAAGGTTCTTCATATAGATGGTGATGAGGTATACATGGAAAATTGTTTAAAAGTATATAAGCAATTGAATATCGAGGCAGTTGGAAAAGCTATACCAGAAAAAGAGCAGCCTGCAGCTGTGGTAGAAATTGTTAAGGAGGTGAAGCCGGATATTGTAGTTTTGACAGGGCATGACGGAGTTCTTAAAAACTCTACTGATTTTTTGAGTTTGGCTAACTATAGAAATTCAAGCTACTATATTGAATCAGTTAAGGCCTTACGTGATTACAACTCCAGTTATGACGAATTGGTGATTTTTGCAGGAGCCTGTCAATCCTGTTATGAATATATTCTGGATGCAGGTGCCAATTTTGCATCTTCACCTAACAGAGTACTGATACATTGTTTGGATCCAGTGTTTGTATGTGAAAAAATTGCATATACAAGAATCGATACAGTAGTTGCCATTACAGATGTGATTGAAAATACTATCACAGGAATAAAGGGCATAGGGGGATTGCAGACTAGAGGAAAGTATCGGGAAGGATATCCTAAATCTCCGTATCTTTAATATGGGTATAAGGAAAAAAGTAAATAAAAATAGAGTAATCTATAAAAAATATGAATAAAAAACATGTTTTCGGAGAAAATATATAAGGAATAATTAATCAATATAAAATTGTGTTGACAAGTAGAGATAAATAGTGGTAAAATGAAAAATTAAATTTGACATTTTTATGATTTTAAAGTACAATATAAATTGGAGAGAGGGTGTTTATATGGAAAAAAGCAGGACTTTAGCTTCCATAAAAAGAGATCTTGAAGGCCATGTTGGTGAAAAAGTTATTTTAAAAGCTAACGGCGGAAGAAAAAAGATTCTAGTTAATAATGGCACACTTGAGAGCATATATCCGAGTATTTTTGTTATCAGGTTAGAGTGTGACACCCAAAGGACTGTGACATATAGTTATTCAGATGTGCTGACAAAAACAGTACAATTACATTTTGCGGGATGAAACTTCGATTGAGCATCGGAGTTTTTTTTATTTTCAGAAAAGTCAGGGAGAATGGTTGTATTTTTAGGAACCTTATAAGGATAACCTGTGGATAGATATTTGCCACTTCTTACTTCAATGTGAATAATTTTCGCAATATTTTTTCTCGTATCTGCATTTCTGAATTTATATGAGGAAAATCTGGCAGGCAACTATTTTTTGTTTAATAGGAAAGTACATTCTTTCCTGTTAAATAAAAAAAAGAAAGATGGTGGGTATCCATCTTTCAACTATGGTATAAAAGGGTATTGAGAATTTATGAGAGGTTATATGGTCAATAACCAATATTATAATACGACATATTTAATAGGATGTCAACAAAAAAACCGATAAAAAATTGAAAAAAAACAGTTTTTCGACAAAATAATAATGCTCATGTAAAAAAACAGTAACTTTTCTTGAAAGATTTCAAATTAATAGTCATATTCAATAAAAAAATTGAGTATAAATAGTAATAGAATTTTTGTAGGAGGAGTACAATGGCAGAGTTGGATGGTATTAAAGAAAGTTTTGAGTACCAGCAGTTTATAAAGGAAGAAAATATAAATCAAAGGATTAAAGGTGAATTCCTGATACCTGATACGCATCCTGATGTTGAGGAAATAATTTCTGTTTTTGGAAGAGCAAATATTACAAGGAAAGAAAAACTTGCAGAGAAAATACTGATCGAAGGAGATATTGAATATACAGTACTTTACCTTGCAAGAGAAGATGAAAGACTTATGCTTAACAGTGTTTCTTACAACGATAAGTTTTCTGAATATATTGAAGGGTTAGAACCGGAACATAGAATTTCATGTGAAGCCAATTCTCAGATTGAACATATAGAAGGGAAAATTATAAATGAAAGAAAAATAGCAATTGAAGGACATTTGACTGTAAGAGCGGAATGTTATAAAGAGCTTCAAATTGATTTTCTGAGGGACGTCAAAGGTATAAGCGATATTCAGCTTTTAAGAAAACCAGGAATAATTGATAAGCTGGCTGCTGAAAAAGAGATTGGATTCAGCGGAAAGGGAACTATATACATCAGCAGGGATAAACCTCAGGTAGGCAAGATTATAAAATCTTCTGTAAATATTCATAAACAGGAGATCAAGCTTAGTGAAGACCGGGTATCAGTCTCATGTTTTTGCAAAGCTGAATTGTTATACAGAGCTGCAGACTCAAGAACAGTTGTAGCTGCAGAAGAAGATATATTTCTGAATAAAGAAGAGGAATTGGTGGGAGTCAACTCAAGTATGGTATGCCTTGGAGATTTCTCAATTGTAAACTATGATCTGAGAGTCAGAGAAGATGATCTGGGGGAAGTAAGAAAAATTGATTTGGATATTCAGGGAAGAACAGATTTAAAGGTAATAGAAAAATATAATGTTGACCTAATTAATGATGCTTATTCTCCTTCAGTGGTTGTGGAAGCAAAACAGCAGGATACCAGTATGGGAGTGATAAAGGATATAGGCAGTGCAGAGGCGGTTGTTAAAGAGAATATACAGATACCTCCTGCTGTTGTGGGTCCTGTCAATGTTATTACAATTTCAGGAGACGCAATAATAACAGATAAAAAGATCATTTCAGGAAAAGCATTTATAGAAGGGGTGTTGAATGCAGAGGTAATCTATACTGCTGAAGAAGGTGAAAAGGAAGCTGATAAGATAAGTTCACAGGAAACATTTAATGTGACTATAGATTTGCCTAATTCAGAAGATAATATTAACTGCATAGCAAGATGCTTCATTGAAAATATTCAGGGAGTTATAGAAGGTTCAACCATAGGAATAAGGACAATAATTTCAGTTCAGGCAAAATCTGTAGCTAATGTAGTTAAAAGGTGGATGTCATCATTGGAATTGAAGGAAGGTGAGGTTCAATCTAAAAAGGCAAGTATCATCATTTATGTGGTGCAGCCAGGTGATACTGTATGGTCATTAGCAAAAAAATTTGCTGCAACAATGGAATCTGTTATAAGGGTGAATAACTTAGAGCAAAATCAAAGCTTGAAAGAGGGAACTAAATTGCTGATACCGGGAAGAGCGGTTATTTAAGATTAATGAATTAAAAATCTTACATTGCCAATTTTAAAATTTCACTGCCTAATGGGTACGACCCATGGAAATTTTAGGAGGCAGAACGTTTTGAATTTTCTCATTATATGTATAGGTTAATAGTTGCAATTAGAACCATGCATATGGTATAAGCAGGCAGTTCCCTGAGAAGTGCAGGGAAGAAAGTCAAAAGAAATTTCATAGGAGGATATGTTAAACAGCAGGGGTGAAGCCCCTGCTGTTTTTTTGAGTTTAATAAAGTTTATTAAAAGTTGGTTGCTATGACTTTGTGAATAATTCTGTAATATCATGGATAAAATAAAGATGCACGATAAGAGGTGGTATTTTGAATAAAGGTTGTCATGGGAATTTGATAATAATCGGAGGGGCTGAAGACAAGGAAGGAAAAAAGGAAATATTAAAATATGTCGCAGATGAATCATTAAGAAAAAAAGGAGATTTGACAATAGCCACTGTTGCATCTGAATATCCTGATCTTGCCTGGGATAAATATAAAAGAGTATTTTCAGAATTGGGAATAAAAAGAATAAATATATTGGATATCAGTAAAAGAAATGACTCCTATAACCCTGCAAGCATAGAAATCATAAAGAATTCTTCAGTAGTTTTCTTTACTGGAGGGGATCAACTCAGAATAACAAGTCTAATAGGCGGAACGCCTGTATATGAAGAGTTGAGCAAAGCCTTTACAAATGGATGTACTTTGGCAGGAACATCTGCCGGGGCGTCAGTTATGAGCAGCACCATGATAGTGAAAGGAGATGATGAGGAATCACCAAGCAAATGTACATTGAAGATGGCTCCGGGATTTGGGTTTATTAAAAATGTCATTATAGATCAGCATTTTGCTCAGAGAGGAAGGATAGGTCGATTATTGGCAGGAATAGCACAAAACCCTGAGATTATAGGAATAGGAATTGATGAGGATACAGCTATTGTGGTTAACAGTAATACAATCAAAGTAATCGGAACCGGAGCTGTATATTTTTTAGATGGTGAACAGATAACTTTTTCAAATGTATCCGAAAAATATCAAGAGGAAATATTAAGTATGTTCAATATTAAAATGCATGTATTAACCCAGGGTAATTGGTTTCATTTGCAAAAGAGAACACCTTTTGAGGAGGAAAATATAAAAAATGAAAATAATCAGTGAAAGAGTTTTTCAGGGTAAAAATATCTATTCTCATAAAAAGTGTATAAGAATAGATGTGGATTTAGAAGGATACTGTGAAACTCCAAGCAAAAATATCCCGGATTTTAATTCTAACCTGGTTAAGATTCTGCCGGAGTTATATAAACATAGATGCGGGATTGATGAAGAAAATGGGTTTGTAAAACGGTTGAAGGAAGGAACCTATCTGGCTCATATCTGTGAACATTGTATATTGGCTATGCAAAATATGATTGGAATTGATGTTTCTTATGGCAAGTCCAGGGAAGTGAAGGAGGACCACTATTATATAGTAGTTGAATATAAGTATCAAAATACGGCTGTAAGCATAATCAGGCTAGCGGTGGATTTGATTAATTCTTTAATTAGTGGAAAGATGTTGGAATTTGAGGAAAGAATTTCAGCAGTTAAAGATATTTTAAGGATGGAATGCGATGGCCCCAGCGTTAAAGCAATAATAGATGCTGCAGAGAGGGTGGGATTGTCTGCAATGAGATATGGGGATTCTGGAGTATATCAAATAGGGTATGGAAGTTCAGCTAAAGTAATTGAAGCAACTATAGGAAATAATACTTCTTGTGTGGCTGCTGATATATCCTGTGATAAACTTCTGACAAAAAAGTTGTTGAATTATCAATGTATTCCTGTTGCCAGGGGTTATAAGATAAATAATGTGATAGAGCTCCTTAATTACAGCAAGGAATTGGGATTTCCGTTAGTCTTAAAGCCACAGTATGGGAACAAAGGAAAAGGAGTAATTCTCAATATCAAAACAGAAATAGAATTAATAAATGCATTTAAAAAAATAAAAAAAAGCTTCAAAAATGTCATAATGGAAGAGTATGTACAGGGAAATGATTATAGAGTTCTGGTTGTAAAAGACAGAGTTGTGGCTGTTTCATTGAGAAAGCCTCCACAAGTTACAGGGAATGGATGCAGCAGTATATTGGAATTGATAAAGGAATTGAATTCAAATCCTGACAGAGGAGAAGATCATGAAAAACCTTTGACAAAAGTAAAAATAGATGAAGAGGTTTTAAAATGTATTAAAGCTGAAGGGTTATCAATGGGTTCCATTTTAGAAAAGGGCAGGAAATTGTATTTAAGGGATAATGCCAATATTTCCACTGGAGGAGGGGCAATTGACTGTACAGATGAAATTTCAGAAGAAAATAAAGAATTGTGTATAAGAGCTTCAAAAACTATAGGTTTGGATATCTGTGGAATTGATATATGCACACAGGATATAGGATTACCTTTGCAAGGGAACGGGGTAGTGATGGAAGTGAATGCAGCTCCTGGTATAAGGATGCACTGCAGTCCTTGCGAAGGGAACCCTGTAGATGTAGGAAAAGAGATATTAAATATGCTTTATGATGGAAACCCTCAAAATATTCCTGTTATATCCGTAACGGGAACAAACGGTAAAACCACCACTACAAGGATTATAGCATATATTTATTCCATGATAGGATACCGCGTAGGGATGACAAGTACAGACGGTATTTTTATAGATAATAAGTGTATACATTCTGGTGATGATACAGGGGTGGAGAGTGCAAAGACTGTTTTGATGAACAGAGATGTTGAGGTAGCTGTCCTTGAAACTGCAAGAGGCGGTATAGTACGTAAGGGGCTTGCTTATGAACTGGCAGATGCAGCAGTAATCACAAATATTACAGAAGACCACTTGGGGTTAGATGGAATTGAGACAATGGAAGAGTTGAGCTTTGTAAAGTCACTTGTAGGTGAAGCGGTAAAAGAAGATGGATATGTTGTGATTAATGCTGATGACTATTGGTCCTTGAAAATTCTCAGCAGAATTAAGTCCAAAATCATTTTTTTCTCTTATTGCAAAGAAAATCCCTATATAAAAGAAGCAATTGAAAAAGGCGGTATTGCCGTTTATATTGAAGAAGATATGATTAAAGTGTCAAATAATGGAAAACACTATAATATTTGCAATACTAAAGAAGTTGGGATTTCCTCAGGAGGAAAACTCAGGTATAATTTAGGGAATGCAATGGCCGCCATTGGGGCATTGGTATCTCAGAGAATAGATTATTGCATAATCTCAAAGGGGTTGAAGAACTTTAAGAATAATGAAATGTTAAATAAGGGAAGATTTAATGAATTTGATGCAGGTGGGGTAAAGATAATTTTAGATTATGGACACAATGTTGAAGGATATAGAGTTGTCTTATCTTCTTTAAAGTCAATGAATTATAACAAAATAATCGGAGTTGTAGGCGTTCCGGGAGACCGAAGTGATGAAACGGCTGTCAGGATTGGAGAAATATCAGAAGATAATTTGGATTTAATTTTCATAAAAGAAGATGAGGATAAAAGGGGGAGAAAAAAGGGAGAAATAAGCAAACTTATTTATAAAGGTGTTATGAAGAAAAATAAGGATGAAAGCCGGGTAAAGATTATCTTAAATGAAGTGGATGCGTTAAAGGAAGCTTTAAACAAAGCATCAACAGGAGATGCTATTGTAGTGTTTTTTGAAAAATATGAACCATTGATTAATTATATTAATATTGTCAAAGAAAATGATAAAGCATTCTCTGAATTAAGGATTTTAGAAGGCGTTCATTAGATTTATTAAATCCTTTTATTTTTAAAATCTTAAAAAGGCTTTTTTAAGGCCTTTTTTTTATTACATTAAATAAAATGTTGCATAAAGGCCTCTAAGTAAATAATAATATAAATAGTAATAAGATTTGAGAGGGAGATAATATGAAAATAAAAGCTTACGGTAAAATTAATATTGCATTAGAGGTTATTGGGAAAAGAGAAGATGGGTACCACTTGCTCAGGATGATAATGCAGACAATAGATCTCTATGATTTGATAGAGTTAAAAGAAATATCCAGTGGAATAGAGATTTCCTGTAATAAGTCATATGTGCCAACTGATGAAAGAAATTTGGCATATAAAGCTGCAAAGATTTTTTTTGAAACTTATAGAATTAATAAAGGAATACATATTGATATAAGAAAAAATATTCCGGTAGCAGCAGGGTTGGCTGGGGGAAGTACAGATGCAGCAGCAGTTCTAAAAGGACTTAATACCATCTTTAAGATAGGTGCCGCAGAAGAGGATCTTATGGCATTAGGATTAAAACTTGGAGCTGATGTGCCATATTGTATTAAAGGAGGTACTGCCCTTTGTGAAGGGATAGGCGAGAAGGTTACACCTTTAAAAGAGTTTAAAAATAAAATTCTTGTTTTAGTAAAACCTGCTTTTGGTGTTTCTACTAAAGAAGTTTATTCGAATATCGATATAAAGAAAATTTACAAGAAAGTTAAGATAGAAGAACTTATTAAAGCAATTAACAGAGATGATTTGAATTTTGTAGCTAAAAACATGAAAAATCATTTGGAAAATGTTACTCTGAGGAAACATAGGAAGTTAATCGACATTAAAGAGGAGATAATGGATATGGATGCATTGGGGGTAATGATGAGCGGAAGCGGACCCACTATATTTGGCTTTTTTGATGATATGTTAAGGGCTCAGAGTTGTTATGACAGGATGAAAAAACAATATAAGGATGTTTTTATTACAAGAACTATATAGAATTTTGAATAATAACTTTTAATTTTGTCAACAATACTCATATAGGGAGTTGATAGAATGAAAAAGTTAGTAATAGTACTAATGATTATAATTTTTTTTGTAAGTTCCATATTAAATATTAATATTCAAAATAAAGATTCAGATTCAAGGGACAAGCTCCTTAATAGTATCAGCAGAAAATTGATCAGGTTTCATGTTATTGCTAATAGTGATTCGGAAGATGATCAGGCCCTGAAGATAAAGGTGAAAGATGCAATAATTGACTATATTTCACCGAAACTCAGTAATTCTCAAAGTATAAATCAATCAAGAGAAATTTTAAAGAGTTATGATAAAGAAATTTTAAAGTTAGCCTCAGGTATAATCAAAAAAAACGGGTATAGTTACAGTGTCGCTTCAACACTTGGAAGAGAAAATTTTCCGGATAAAAATTATGGTAATATTACTTTGCCACAGGGGGAATATGAAGCTTATAGAGTTGTTATAGGATCAGGTAAAGGTAAAAATTGGTGGTGTGTTATGTTTCCTCCATTATGTTTTGTTGATGAAACAAGGGGACAAGTGTCAGTAAAAGAAACGGAGAAGCAGATGAAAAAAGTTCTGAGTGATGATGAGTATAATGAAGTGAATAATGAAGGGGACAAGGAAGTTAAAATAAGATTTAAGACGCTGGAGCTCGTTGAAGATTTTATTGATAAAATAAAATCTTGATTAAATGTAGCAAAACCTATAAACTAAAGAATGAGTTAAATAATTTAATGAAGAGGTTAAGAATATGAAAAAAAAGGCTTTAATATCAGTAGTTTCAAAGCAAAATTATGAAGAAGATGATGTTATTGAAGTAGTGACTCCAGGAGAGTTTCTGATAAATGAAGAAGCACCTTATGAGGCTGTATATGAAGAAACAGAAATATCAGGAATGGAAGGAACTACTACAAAGGTAAAGATATATAAAGATGAAATATTTCTTGTAAGGGAAGGCACTACATCAACAAAGATGGAGTTTAAGAAAAATAAAAACTATGTAACGTTATATAATACTCCTTATGGTATGCTGGAATTGAAAATCAATACAAAAGATTTAAAAGTAGACGTAGATGAAAAGGGCGGAGAAGTACAAATAAATTACAATATCAGTATTTCTGGACAACCTACTCAGGAAACTCAGTTGAAAATTAAGATAAAAGCATAAAATAATCTGAATAAAAGATAGTGGAAGAAAAAATGGAGTCTTTCACTATTTTTTGATTAGAAATCATTCTGTAGGTTCATACTTGAATATATAGTTTCAAATATTTGAGGTGAGATTTGATGAAGAAAGATAAATTTGAGAATTTATTAGGAATAATTTTGAAGTCTTATGGAGTGAATTATGAGAATGTTGGTGAGTTTTCAAGAAAAAAGGATAATGTGTACATTATTCTTTTGATGATGAGGAAATACTATTATTTACATGATAAAAGAATTAAAGAAATATTAGGTATAGATGAAAAGAATATAAACATTGAGTTGAGAAGAGCTGAGGAGAAAGTTCTCACAAATGTTGATTTTAGAGGGAAGTATTTTGGTATAGAAGAGTGGGTTAAAAAAATTATTTAAAAACATGAAAAAAATACTGGATTAGAAACTCAGTTTATGTTAGTATATATTCTATGTTATTAAATAATAAGCCCATCATAGTAGTGAAGGTAATTTTCATTCTAACATGGAGTTGATTTATTGTCAATAAATTTTTAAAAAAACAGGAGGAATTTTTATGGCTACAAAGTATGTATTTGTAACAGGTGGAGTAGTTTCATCTTTGGGAAAAGGAATAACAGCGGCTTCATTAGGAAGGCTTTTGAAAAATAGAGGATTGAATGTTGTAATCCAAAAATTTGACCCGTATATAAATGTTGATCCAGGTAC
This sequence comes from Clostridiaceae bacterium, assembly GCA_040217795.1. Taxonomy (GTDB): domain Bacteria; phylum Bacillota; class Clostridia; order Clostridiales; family Clostridiaceae; genus Clostridium_T. Next base: position 7,940 of record JBEHWK010000058.1, on the reverse strand, counting down.
TATGAGTCCTTATCAGCATGGAGAGGTTTTTGTAACGGATGATGGTGCTGAAACAGATCTGGATTTAGGACATTATGAAAGATTTATTGATGAAAACTTAACTAAAAATTCCAATGTAACTACAGGTAAGGTATACTGGTCAGTTATTTCAAAAGAAAGAAAAGGTGAATACCTTGGAGGTACAGTTCAGGTAATACCCCACATTACTAATGAGATTAAGAGCAGAGTATATAGAGTAGCTAAGGAAAGAGAAGTTGATGTAGTTATCACTGAAATAGGTGGAACTATCGGAGATATAGAGTCACTTCCATTTTTAGAATCTATAAGACAAATAAAATACGAAGTAGGATTTGAAAATGTATGTTTCATACATGTAACATTGGTTCCTTACTTAGGAAAAGCAGGGGAAATAAAGACTAAGCCTACCCAACACTCTGTAAAAGACTTGAGAAGCATAGGTATACAGCCGGATGTTATTGTATGCAGATCAGAAAAAGAACTTTCTCAGGAAATTAAGAATAAGATCGGATTGTTCTGTAATGTTGAAGGGAAAAATGTAATACAGAATTTAGATGCAGAAAACTTGTATGAAGTTCCTCTTCTTTTACATAAAGAAGGTTTGGATACTGTAGTATGTGAAAAACTTCAGATTAAAAATACAGAAATAGATAATTCTGAATGGATTTCAATGGTTGAGAAGATAAAGCACTTATCAAAGACAGTAAAGATAGCGCTGGTTGGTAAGTATGTAGAATTGCACGATGCGTACATATCTGTAGTAGAAGCTTTAAATCACGGTGGATATTACAATGATGCCAAGGTTGATATAAAGTGGATAAATTCAGTAGATATTAATAAGGATAATGCTGATGAATATCTTTCAGATGTAGATGGAATCCTTGTGCCAGGAGGATTTGGAGACAGGGGTATAGAAGGAAAAATCGAAGCTATAAGATGGGCAAGAGTCAACAAGAAGCCTTTATTCGGAATATGCTTAGGAATGCAGTGTTCTGTAATTGAATTTGCAAGAAATGTATTAGGATATGCAGATGCAAATTCTTCAGAAATTGCTCCGGAAACAAAATATCCTGTTATTGATTTGATGCCTGAACAAAAGGATATTGAAAATATGGGAGGAACCATGAGATTAGGCTTATATCCTTGCAAGGTTGAGGATAATACATTCACAAAAGAAGCTTATGGTTCATCATTAATATACGAAAGACACAGACATAGATATGAGTTCAATAATGAATACAGGAAATCAATAACAGATGCAGGTATGGTATTAGCAGGAACGAGCCCGGATGAAAGACTTGTAGAAGTTGTTGAAGTTAAAGACCATCCGTGGTATGTAGCAGTTCAGTTCCATCCTGAACTTAAATCAAGACCAAACAGACCTCATCCGTTATTCAGAGATTTTATAAAAGCATCACTTGAAAACAGTAAATAGTTTGAGTTAATACCCCAGGGGAATTCTACCCCTGGGGTATTCTTTTAACTTAGCGCAAATAAATTTAATGATTACTTTTACAAAAAAAGTGTTATAATAATAAAATAGGAACAAGAGAAACCATATCTTATTTTCAGTTTATTCAATGTTCATGTTTGCCTTATCTTTAAAAATTCCCGAATTTAATTATTTTACCACGTTAAAAAAATTATTGGCCAAGTATTTAAGAAAGATATCATATACTGGATTTTCGCCTGTGTCTTAAAAGGACTTAGTGGGTTGCGGATTTTCCATACATAATTGAAATATTCGGAGGTGCCTGATTTTGTCAAAAGAAAAATACTTACAAATGACTTTAGTTGAATTAAAAGAAGTAGCAAAAGAGTTAGGGATTAAAAATTTATCAAAGAAAAAAAAGGGAGAAATTATTGAAGATATAATTGCAAGTTCTCCTAATGAAGTAGAGAAGAATGGGGTAATTCTGAGAGAGAAGATTGCTCCTAAAAATGATGGTGTTAACACTGAGGCGGAAGAAAAGTGTGAAGAAACAGAAGTGGCAGTACCTAAAGAGGCTGTAAGCTCTGAGAGACGTCCGGTGAGAAATAGAGATAATATAAACGAAGCAGTTTCATCTAAAGGTGTACTTGAAATACTTGAAACGAATAATTTTGGGTTTTTAAGATGCAAGAATTATTTGACAGGAGAAGATGATGTCTATGTTTCTCCTTCACAAATAAGAAGATTTAATTTAAGAACAGGAGATGAAGTTGAGGGAAAAGTAAGAGAGGCAAAAGAGGGGGAAAAGTTTAAAGCGTTAATCTATGTAGAGAAGGTTAATGGAGATCACCCTGAAAAAGCTGTAGGCAGAAAATCCTTTGAAACTTTAACTCCTATATATCCTCAGGAGAGATTGAGATTGGAAACTGATAATTCAAGAGATTTAAGTTCCAGACTGATGGATATTATTTCGCCTATCGGAAAAGGACAAAGAGGCATTATTGTTGCTCCTCCAAAGGCAGGGAAAACTACATTGATGAAAAAAATTGCTCAAAATATTTCTAGAAATTATCCTGATATAAAGTTAATTGTTCTTCTGATTGACGAAAGACCAGAAGAAGTAACTGATATGCAGAGAAGTATAAATGGTGAAGTTATTTATTCAACCTTTGATGAAGAACCTCAAAATCATGCCAAAGTTGCTCAGATGGTTTTGGAAAGAGCTAAAAGGATGGTTGAACAAGGCAAAGATGTTGTAATACTGATGGATAGTTTAACAAGGCTTTCAAGAGCGTACAACCTGACCATCACTCCTACCGGAAGAACTTTGTCAGGGGGATTGGACCCGGGGGCTCTTATAATGCCTAAAAAGTTTTTTGGTGCAGCAAGAAATATTGAGGAAGGTGGAAGTCTTACGATTTTAGCAACGGCTCTTGTGGAAACAGGAAGCAGAATGGATGATATGATTTTTGAAGAGTTTAAAGGAACAGGAAATATGGAAGTTCATTTAGACAGAAGGCTTCAGGAGAGAAGAATATTCCCTGCTATAGACATTTATAAGTCAGGAACCAGAAAAGAAGATCTTCTTCTTAGTGATGAGGAGAAAGAAGTGGCATACGCAATAAGAAAGGTAATGTACAGAGATGGAAATATCGAAACTATTGCTGAAAAGTTAATTAGTCTTTTATCTAAAACTAAAAATAACAAGGAATTTATTGAAGCATTTCAAAAAACGGATATTGATAAATAAGAATATTAATTAAGCGGCGGATGAATCCGCCGCTTTTACATAATAGGGCTACCTGTTGTTTTCCATGCTCAGTTCTGAAACAAATTTATAACTATAAGAAAGCCTTTCGGACAATTCATAAATTTTTTCTGTAGAATAATTTTCCCTCAATTTTCCCAGGTTTTCCTTCATTTTATTTATTTCTAAAGGATCTGAAATAAGTTGGTTTAAAACATAATTGATGTCTTCAATATGATCTACATATTTTGCGCAATGCATTTGAGTTAAAAATTCCACATTTTCATATTCCTGTCCTGGTATGGCAAATGGTACTATAATAGGAATTTTCTTTGCGATTGCTTCAGTTACAGTTAATCCGCCGGGTTTTGAAATTATAACATCACAATAGTCCATAATTGCAGAAACATCCTTTGTAAAGCCAAGTATATGAAGTTTTTTTGCAGCAATTTTTGCTGAATATTCAATAGTCAATTTAGCATTTAATGATTCGTTGTTGCCGCATACAACTGTAATTCGAAGTTTATGGGTATTTTTAATAAGTTCTCTTAAAACATCAGATATATTATTAAGTCCCATGCTTCCGCCCATAAGAAGCACATTAAAGTATTCGTCGTTTCTGGATGCGCATACGTCCGGATCATTTTCAAAGAAGACTGGTCTCACAGGTATACCGTAATTGTAGATAATATCTCCGGGTATCCCTTTGGAAATAAGATGATCCTTTGTATAATCGCTTCCGGTAATATATGCATCTGTATATTTGTTCACATACGCATAATGAACCTTGAAGTCTGTTATTATCGATATAAAAGGAATGTTGATTTTTTTTCGTTTCTTTAAGGAGGTAGTCAGGTTGACTGACATTGGATGTGTTCCGATTATTATATCAGGCTTAATTTCCTTTAAATAATGAAGAAATTTTCTTTGCATTATAAAGAAAACTATGTTTAAAAAACTATTAGTTATTTTTTTATCTGTTATCTTATAAAACCAGCCGTAAATCCAAGGGATTTTTGAAGCTAAAAATTCATAACCACCTACTATTGCTGCATTTAAAAAATTAGAATTGCTTTTTAAAAAATCGTATTTAATTACTTCCCAGTCATGTTTTTCGAAAACTTCTTTAAGGGAATTGGCTGCCTGATTGTGCCCTTGCCCTGTAGAAGTAGTTAGTATTAATACTTTTTTCATTTAATTCACTCGCTTTTCATTTTAGTAAGTTTTCTATAATAATTAGTTTACCATTTATTTGCTGAAAGTAAATAAATATGTTAGGAATTAATATAAATTTACATTTGTTAATATTCATGGAAATTGCAAGAAGGTATTTAATACTATATTGAAAGCAAGCCTGTATAAGAAAAATAGGAAAGACTTTCGTCTTTCCTATAAAAACTAATATTATTTGTTAATATTGAATCTCTTGTTGAATTTATCAACTCTTCCACCAACGTCAACAATTTTTTGTTTTCCAGTGAAGAATGGGTGGCATTTTGAACATATTTCTACTTTTAATTCTGGTTTAACAGAACCTGTTGTAAAAGTATTTCCACATGCACACTTAACAACTGCTTCATGGTTGTATTCTGGATGTATGCCTTCTCTCATCTAATTCACCTCTTTCAAATTATATATAATCTTAGTACATAGTCAAATGTAACTATTAGAATATATCACTTTGACCTATTTTTGTCAATAAATATATTTATACTATTAATAAAAGGTATGATATAATCGAAAGTAATGAATAAAATACTGATTTGAAGGAATGATGATATGAAGAATAGAAATGTAGGTGGTCAGGCGGTAATAGAGGGAGTTATGATGAGGGGAGCAAAGGGTACCGCAACATCCGTCAGAACACCAGATGGGACCATACAAACTGAATTTTTAGAACAAGTTCCTATTACCAAAAAGTATTCAATATTGAATATCCCTTTTATTAGAGGAATGTTTGTTTTTATAGATTCAATGGTCACAGGTATTAAATCACTGAATTATTCGGCAAGTTTTTTTGAAGATACAGAACCGTCAAAATTTGAGGATTGGTTCAGGGAAAAGTTTGGAGATAAAAGCAATGATATTCTCATCTTTATAAGTATGGCGATATCTTTCGTGTTTGCAATTGGGTTATTTGTAATTTTGCCTACGTTTATCGCATCATTATTTAAAGTGTTTGTAAGTTCTTCTGTATTTCTGAATGTGCTGGAAGCTGTAATAAGGGTGATCATTCTTGTGGGATATATGGTAGGAATAGGACAGCTTGAAGATATCAAGAGGTTGTACCAATATCACGGAGCTGAACATAAAACTATATTCTGCTATGAAGCAGATGAGGAATTGACTGTAAACAATGTGAGGAAGTTTTCAAGATTTCACCCAAGATGTGGAACAAATTTTATTTTTTTGATAATGTTTATCAGCATTATCATATTTTCATTTACTAGATTTGGTTCTGTAGGAGAGAGGCTTATTCTAAGGTTACTGCTTCTTCCGGTCATTACAGGAATAACCTATGAGATTATTAAATGGTTAGGTACAAATCAAGGGCTTCTTTCGAAGGTCATTGCAGTTCCAGGGTTGAAACTGCAGGAACTGACTACCATGGAACCTTATGATGACCAGATTGAAGTGGCAATCAGATCTTTAAGGGAGGCAGAGGACTTGAAAAAGAGTATAGGAACCCTTATAAGGGAAGCATCGGTAATACTCAGGAATTCAGATATAGATTCTGCTTTAATTGATGCACAGCTTTTGCTTGCTGAAATATTAGGGAAAGAAAGGATATATATTATCACTAATAAAGAAGAACTTGTTCCTCTAGATAAGGAAGAGGAATTTTTAAACTATGTATATCAGAGGTCAAGAAAAAAACCTCTTAAATATATTACAGGAAAAGTTGATTTTATGGGTATTGATTTTTTTGTGAAGGAAGGAGTCTTAATTCCAAGAAGTGATACTGAAAATTTAGTTATGGAAGTTCTTGATAAAATTCCTGAAGAGGGAGAAATTAAAGTATGTGATTTGTGTACCGGAAGTGGTGCTATTGGACTTTCCGTTGCTTTTTACAGGAAAAATGTAAAGGTGGATTGTATAGACATTGAAAGGATTCCTCAGGAGGTTACTGAAGAAAATATAAGAAGGCTTTATCTGCAGGATAGGGTGAAGTTTATTAATTCTGATTTGTTGAAAAAGCCTTTGGAAAATGGAGAAAAATATGATTTAATTGTGTCAAATCCTCCTTATATTAAAGAGTGTGAAATAGATACTTTGATGGAAGATGTAAAAAATTATGAACCTCACGAGGCTTTAAGCGGAGGAGAGGATGGATTGGTTTTTTACAGGAGGATAGCAGAGGAAAGTCTTTGTGCACTGAATGCTAATGGTATATTAGCTTTTGAAATAGGATATGATCAGGGTGAAGAAGTAAAGAAAATCATGGAGGCATCAGGATTTAAAGACGTGTATGTAAAGAAGGACCTGGCAGGATTGGACAGAGTTGTTGTGGGTAGATTACATGTTGATTAAGTTTGTTATTGTATGATATAATAATAAATTGTGAGAAAATGCATACTAAAGAAATAGTTATAATTAAAGGCAGGTTGTTGTTAAATGTTATTTGATAGATTAAATTTTATTGAAAATAAGTATGATGAGTTATCAATTAAAATAAGTGACCCATCAATCATGGCAAATCAGAATGAGTGGAGAAAATTGTGTAAAGAACATGCTGATTTGGAAATAGTTGTAAATAAGTATAGAGAATACAAGGAAGTTAAAGAAGAACTTGAAGCAAACAAGGAAATGCTTTCTATTGAAGAAGACAAAGATATGAAGGAAATGATCCAGGAGGAAATAAAAGAGTTATCTGCGAAGGAAGAAAATATTGATGCTGAACTTCAAATTTTACTCCTTCCTAAGGATCCTAATGATGATAAGAATGTATTTGTGGAAATAAGAGCAGGTGCAGGCGGAGAAGAGGCAGCTTTATTTGGATACAATCTATTCAGAATGTACACCAGATTTGCTGAAACTCAAAGATGGAAAGTGGAGCTTATGAGTGTAAATGAAACTGATATAGGCGGATTTAAAGAAGTTGTTTTCATGATAAAGGGTAACGGAGCATATTCAAAGCTTAAGTACGAAAGTGGAGTTCATAGAGTACAAAGGGTTCCTGATACAGAGTCTTCAGGAAGAATACATACATCTACTGCAACAGTTGCAGTATTGCCGGAAGTAGACGATGTAGAAATTGAAATTAGTGAAAAAGATTTGAGAATAGATGTGTTCAGAGCTTCAGGTAACGGTGGACAATGTGTAAATACAACCGACTCTGCTGTAAGAATAACTCATATGCCATCAGGACTTGTGGTATCATGTCAGGATGAAAAATCCCAACTTAAAAATAAAGAAAAAGCTATGAAAATACTAAGAGCCAGATTATTTGAACAAGCTGAAGCTGAAAGAGCAGCAGGAATAGCAGAAGACAGAAAAAGCCAGGTTGGTACAGGAGACAGATCTGAAAGAATAAGGACATATAACTATCCTCAGGGAAGAATAACTGACCACAGAATTGGACTTACATTATATAAACTTGAGACATTTATGGATGGAGATATCCAGGAGGTAATCCAATCATTGATTGCAGCGGATCAGGCTGAAAAAATGAAAGCCATGGGAAATACCGATAATTTTTAGATAATTGTATTTAAAAATAAAAAAATCGCCAAGGCGATTATG